>JAISRV010000066.1 GCA_031273445.1 Candidatus Adiutrix sp.
CGTTGGCGTCGAATATTTCCCCGCGCACGGCGCCGAGTCTGATGCGCGTCTCTATCTCCTGCCTGGCTTTCTCCACCAGACCGTCCCGCTCCTCCACCTGGAGAATCCAGGCCTTCGCCAATATGGCCGCCAGGGCCACGACGAAAGCCAGGCCCACCGCCGCGATGCGCAGGCGCATCCCTTTGGCTCTTTCGACCGTCATTCTATCACCACAATTTGGCCCTGGCTCGGCACGACCAGACCCAGAGTCTCCCGGGCGATCTCTTCCAGCTGGGCCAGAGAACTGACCTGGGCCAATTCCGTTTTCAACTGGCGGTTTATTTCCATCAGGTTGAGCTTGTGTTCCGTCAGTTCGGAAATTTCATAACTGTAGGACACGGACGCGTGGTTGGCCCGCACCATGCCCAAAATCAGCAGCACCGTCACCAGGGCGGCCGCGGCCAAGGCAAAAAAATGGCCGATCGACAGAAACCTGAGCGGCCCGTCGGAAATATGGGCCAGAGGCGGGGTCTCGTCGCGGGCCGCCGCCGCGGAGGTCGGTTTTTTGCGCGCCAAAGAAAGCGAAAGAACTTTGGACGAACGCTCGCCTGGGGCGGAGCCGCCGGGCTTCCACCGGAGCCGGCTCCTAGTCAGGCCGCGCCGGGAGCTCTCAAGGGGCCGGCCGACTTTGACGCTGGGAATGGACATGTTTCACCTTAGATCGGAACGGGCGCCGTTAGAACGGCCGCCCTTAAGCGCGCCGACCTGGCCCTGGGGTTGGCCGCCGCTTCCCCGGCGCCGGGGCCGAGGGGTTTTTTGAAAAGCGGCCGCCAGTGGGCCCGGCCCGCCGCGTCTTGGCTCCTGAAAGCCTCTTTGACCAGACGGTCTTCCAGAGAATGAAAACTTATCGCCGCCAGCCGCCCGCCCGGCTTCAAAAGGCCAGGCGCCGCGGCCAGAAAATCTTCCAAAACGCCCAGCTCCCGATTGACCTCTATGCGTAGGGCCATAAAGGCGCGAGTGGCCGGATGCAGGCGCGGCGGCGGCCCCGGCCGATAGAGGCATTTGGCGATGAGGGCCGCCAGTTCTCCAGTGGTCTCCACCGGCCCGGCTTTTCTGGCCTCGACTATGGCCCGGGCCAGGCGGCGCGAGGCCCGCTCTTCTCCATAACGCCAGATAAGGTCGGCCAGCTCTTTTTCCCGGTAACGGTTGACCACGTGCCAGGCGCTCAATTCAGCCGACGGGTCCAGACGCATATCCAGGGTTTCGTCATGATTCCAGGAAAAACCCCGGTTCGGAACGGCCAATTGGCGACTGCTTAAGCCCAGGTCCGCGACGATGCCGTCGACGCAGCCCCAACCCAGGTCGGCCAGAATTTCCGGAAGGTCGGCGAAATTGCCTCTCCTCACGGTCAGACGGCCTTCCCCGCGCCCCCAGCCCTCCAGGGCCCAGGCGCAGGGCTCGGGGTCCTGATCCAGGGCCAGAAGGCGGCCCTGGGGCCCCAGAGCCTCCAAGATCAGACGGCTGTGGCCGCCGCCGCCGAGCGTCGCGTCCACGTAGACGCCGTCGCCGCAGGCGTCATCGCCGTAGGCGCCGCCGCCTTTGACGGCCAGGGCCTCAATCGTTTCCGGCCCCAGAACGGTCAGATGCCCAAAGGCCCTGGACCAGTCGACCGGGGCGGCGCCTGCCTCGCCTCGACCCTCAGGGGCCGCCAAAACCGCCGCCAAGTCCATAGGCGCGGGCGGGGCCAGGGGCGGACGCTCTAGCGCCGGAGGGCCGGCCGTCGTCTTCCGGCGGGCGCGCCCACGCTTCCCCGAAGACATTACAGCGGCACTTCCATGCTGTTAAGGGTCTCAAGCACCAGGGCCTCTTCTTCGGCCATCTGGATCTGGAGACGAGCGCGATCCCATATTTCAATTTTATAAATGCCGCCCAGAACGGTCACTTCACGGCTTAGGCCGGCCATTTCGCGGAGCTCTTGCGGAATCACCAAGCGGCCCAATTTGTCCACGGGCACCCGTTTGGCCTTGCCGACTAATCCGCGAGTCGTGATCATGCGGGTGCGCGTATCGGGTATTTCGCTTAGTTTTTCTTCTATCTTCAGCCACTGTTCATAAGGGTAAAGGGCCACATAGCCCTCTTTATTGGCCGAAGCCGTCACTTCATCGGGGCGGGCGGATTTCTGCAATTCCTCGCGTAGCTTGCCCGGCAGGGCCAGGCGGGCCTTATCGTCGAGGCTGTGCGCGAATTCCCCTATGAAGCTGAAAGGTTCGGCCATTGATCATCCTAAATTTTTAAACCGCTGACCCACAATGAGAATCGCCGGCTTTTACGGCCTCGTTCCAAGCGCGCCCCACTTGGCGCCCACTTAGTGGAAATTATATCCATAAATATCCACTTGCCTCCACTTTACCCCTCTAGCACTCCACTGTCAAGATCAAAAACCAGACCGAGTCAGCCTTAAAAAGGGAATCTAATCTGGTTTTTAGCAGATATTGTATATGGGAAAAAATAAACGCAATATGTCGGCAAAAAAAATTAAACTCAAACTCCTGGGCGGAAGGCCGCGGATGCTCCGCATCCTGACCGTAGGCGCTTGATCGGCGGGCGAGGCTTGCCCGGGGCCGCGCGCTGTTGGATGCTTCGCATCCTGACCGTTGGGTCTGGTCAGCGGGCGGGCGTTGCCCGCCCGCCGCGGCCCTGGCGAGGAGACCATCCGGCAGTTTTCAATGTAGGCGAGTATTTTTAAAAGTGGCCGCTCCCGGTGAGAGGCGAGGGGGCGAATGAAGCACGAGTTTAAGGGTTGAAGTCAATTCAATATAATATTATAGTGCTCTGTAATTTCAGTTCCAATTTGGCTTGACTCCGCCAGGCTCGTGACGCCGGGGCGGGGCGCCGCCAGACCGCTTGCCGGCATATTTAGATTAACATATTTATTTCATTTATATATTATGATGTGTGTTATCTTGTATATTATGATATAATTAAGAGGATAACGTTTGTTCATACCCCATTATATATCGCCCGGAAGGTTAATGAAATGACTGCTGACGCAAAATCAAAATACCTGGAAATGTCGTTCGCCGACCTCAGCGGCACACTGTTCAGAAGCGGAATAGGCTTGTGGGAAATCGCCTTTGAAGCGGATGATTTAACCGCGGCCAGCTTGTCATTTAATAAAAGTTTTCAAAATCTCGTCTGCGGCTGCGATGAATATGACGGGCCGGTCGATTTACGCAAATTCGTCGAACGCTGGTGCCATCCAGACGAAACAGGCATTATTTTTACGAATTTACTGAATTTGATCAGGGGCGACGCTGAATACTACCGTGTGGAGCACCGCTTCTGGAACAAGGGGAAACAGGACTGGCGCTGGTTTCAGTCCAACGGCGATCTTTGCCGGCCGCAAGGCGGCCTGCCCCGCCGGGTGAGGGGGGTCGTCATCAAAACCCATGAGCGCCGCATGACCAACCACGACCTGGAAAAAGCCCTGGAAAAAAATAAAACCACCGCCCATGAGCTGAAGCTGGAACGTGAACGCCTGTCGACCGTCATTGATGCGGCGGCTCTGGGAACCTGGGATTGGAACATCCAGACCGGCGAGGTGATTTATAGCCCGAGATGGGCTGAAATCATCGGTTATAAGCTGGATGAAATCGAGCAGACCGTGGAAACCTGGGAAGCGGCCCTGGTTCCGGAAGATCTTGACCTGGCCAACGCGGCCATTGAGGCCCACTGCAACGGGCTTACGCCCCAGTATGAAGCCGATTTCAGGATGCGGCACAAAAACGGCTCCATCATCTGGGCCCAGGATCGGGGCCGGGTGGTGGAATATGACGAACATGGCCAGGCCGTGCGCCTGATGGGCGTTCTCATTGACGTCACCCGCCAGAAAAGCATTGAACAGGCCCTGGCTGAAAACAAGGACCAACTGGAACTGGTCTTTAACGCCGCCCGCATCGGCGCTTGGGATTGGGATTTGACGCGCGGCACGATCAAGTTCAACAACGTGTATCTTGACATGCTGGGTTATACGCAAGACGAGATCAAAGGCACTATTGAGGAATGGGAGAGCTTTGTCCACCCCGACGAACTGGAGGCCGTCAACGCCGCGCTTGATCGTCTCGTCAAAGGGGAAGACCCCGATTACGCCATGGAAATCCGCATGAAACACAAAGACGGGCACTATGTCTGGACTTATGACTTCGGCCGGGTGGTTGAATGGAACGAAAAAGGCGAAGCCTTGAGGGTGGTGGGCGGCCACTTTGATTTTGATGAAAAGAAAAAGATGGAATTCGAGTTTTTCGCCATGCAGGAGCAGGAGCGGGGACTCAAGCTGGCCCGCGATCTGGCCGAAGAGAGCGCCCGGGCCAAGAGCAATTTCCTGGCCAATATGAGCCATGAAATCCGCACGCCCATGAACGCCATTCTGGGGCTGACCCATTTGGCCCTGCAGACTGAACTGGACGAGCAGCAGTTGGAGTATATCCAGCGCACGGAAACCGCGGCCAAAGCCCTTTTGCGCATCATCAACGACATTCTGGATTTTTCCAAGATAGAAGCCGGCAAGATGGAAATGGAGGACGTCGATTTCCGTCTGGACGAGTTGGTGCGCAGCGCGGTGGATCTTCTGGTCGACCAGGCCCATGAAAAGGGTTTGGAATTTATTCTGGACATTCCGGCCAACCTGCCCAATAACCTGGTCGGCGACCCGGTTCGCCTGAACCAGATTTTGAGCAACCTCATCAGCAACGCCATTAAATTCACTCAAACTGGCGCAGTCGCCCTGCGCGTGGCCCTTGTGGAAAACGACGGGACAACGGTTTTGTTGCGTTTCACGGTGAAGGACAGCGGCATCGGCCTGACCTCCGATCAAATAAGCAAACTTTTCAGCGCCTTCACTCAGGCCGACGCCTCAACCACCCGCAAATACGGCGGAACCGGGCTGGGGCTGGCCATTTCCAAACGCCTGATCGAAATTATGGGCGGCGAGATATGGTGCGACAGCCTGCCGAATCAGGGCAGCACCTTCGGGTTCACCGCCCGCTTCAAGCTGGGCCGGCCGGGAGAAGAGGCGGAAGCGGCCCCGGCCGTCTCCAAAGACGTCTTGCGCGGACTGACCGCCTTGTTGGTGGACGACTCCCCCCTAGCCCTGGAAATCCTTGAGCAGGCCATGTTGTTTGTGGGTTTTAAAGTCCAGACCGCCTCTTCCGGGGAAGAGGCATTGAATCTCCTGGCCGGCGCCAAGGATGACCACAAATTTGACCTCGTTATGGTGGATTGGAAAATGCCTGGCCTGGACGGCGTGGAGCTCATCCGCCGCATGAACGAAATGATTGTTCCGGAGAAGCTGCCGGCGGTGCTCATGGTCACGGCTTACGACAAAAACGAGGTGGCCGAAAAATCCAGGGAAGTGGGCATCAGACACGTGCTCGCCAAGCCCATCTCCCCCTCCACCCTTTACGATGCGCTTATGGATGTCTTCGGCTCGCGCCACCGGAAAAAACAGGCTTCAAAAGCCGGGCGCGGCAAGGAAGTCGATATGGTCAAACCCATACAGGGGGCGCGCATTCTTTTGACCGAGGACAATGAGGTCAACCAGCTGGTGGCCAGCCGCATACTGCGGAACGCCGGTTTTGAAGTCGACATAGCCAACAACGGCCGCGAAGCTTTGGAGCGGGTTCAGCAAAAAGATTTTGACCTGGTGCTCATGGACGTCCAGATGCCGGAGATTGACGGCCTGACCGCCGCCAGCCGCATCAGGGCCATGGAAAAATTCAAAACCCTGCCCATAGTGGCCATGACCGCCCACGCCATGAGCGGGGACAAGGAACTGAGCCTGAAGGCCGGCATGAACGATCACGTCAACAAGCCCATCAACATTACGGAGCTGTTCCAGGCCCTGCTCAAATGGATCCCGCCCAAGCGCTGACTTCTCATTTTGGCTTGGAGCCCTTATCGGGACTGACCGTAGCCAGGCAAAAAATGTGATTTTTGCCTGACGAGCGTTTTATCGGCCTCGAACTTCTGGCCGGTTCGCGGCCGGCTTCTTTTCTAATTCAACTTCTGATATACTTAATCCAGTGATTTTTTGTCCTGTAAAGACCGGCCGGAAAGCCGCTTTTTTAGGGCATTGTTTTGCGGTATTATGACCATCCTTCTCGTGGTCCTAGCCAAATAACTGCAATATGTCATAAAAAGTCCATATGCAAAGAGGTTCGCCATGGCCGTCCCTTCGTTCAACCGTAAAGATCAGGCTTCCGTCAACACTATGCGCCTTCTGGCCGCCGATATGGTGGAGAAAGCCAAAAGCGGCCATCCCGGGCTGCCCCTGGGGGCGGCGCCTATGGCCTACGTTCTTCTGGCCCATTTTTTGAAGCACAACCCCCAGGACCCGCTGTGGCCGGACCGGGACCGCTTTATTCTGTCGGCCGGTCACGGCTCCGCCCTATTGTATGCCTGGCTGCATCTGAGCGGCTATGGCTTGACCATAGACGACCTTAAAAATTTCCGCCAGTGGGGCAGCCTGACGCCGGGCCACCCCGAATTCGGCCGCACCCCGGGCGTGGACGCCTCCACCGGCCCCCTGGGTCACGGCTTCGCCATGGGCGTGGGCATGGCCATAGCCGGGAAAATGATGGCGGAACAGTTCAACCGCCCTGATTTCAAGATCTTTGACCACCGTGTCTATGCCCTGGTCTCCGACGGCGACCTGATGGAAGGGGTGACCGCGGAAGCCGCCTCCCTGGCCGGAACCCTGACCCTCGACAACCTAATTTATTTGTATGACGACAACAAAATAAGCATCGAAGGCCGCACAGACCTTGCTTTCAGCGAAGACGTGCGGGGCCGTTTTCTGGCTTACGGCTGGCAGGTCATCGTGGTCGCCGAAGGCGAAGACCTGGGCTCCATCCATACGGCCATTGAAAACGCGCGCGCGGAGGCCGAGCGCCCCAGCCTGATTATGGTCAAAACTAAAATCGGCGCCGGCAGCCCCAGGGAAGACAGCTCCAGCGCCCACGGCGAGCCCCTGGGCGAAGAGGGCCTCCGGGCCACCCGCAAATTCTACGGCTATCCCGAGGATCAGTCTTTTACAGTGGACCCGCGGGTTTACGCCAACTTTCAGGCTTTGTCGGAGGCGCCTCTCAAGGCTTACGCGGCCTGGACGGAAAAGATGAAGGCCTATGAAAAGGCCTGGCCCGCGGAGGCCGAGGAATTGAAGCGTCGGCTTGGCGGCGAACTGCCCGGGGGCTGGGAAAAGGCTCTGCCCGGCTTCGCCAAAGACAAGCCTGTGGCCACGCGCATCGCCTCCGGCTTGGTCTTGAACGCCCTGGCCGCGGTTTTGCCTGAAATGACCGGAGGCAGCGCGGACCTGAGCCCCTCCAACAAGACCAGGATTGAAGATTCGTCCTCCTTCGCCGCCCTCAACCGGGGCGGGCGAAACATCCATTTCGGGGTGCGCGAGGCGGCCATGGGCGCTGCCGTGGGCGGGCTGGCCCTTTCCGGCGGCTTTCTGCCCTACGGGGCCACGTTCCTGGTTTTTTCCGATTTCGCCCGCCCGGCCCTGCGTCTGGCCGCGCTGATGAAATTGCGGGCCGTCTTCATCTTCACCCATGACAGCGTGGGCGTGGGCGAAGACGGGCCCACCCATCAGCCGGTGGAACATCTGGCCGCTCTGCGCGCCATTCCCGGTCTGACCGTCATCCGCCCGGCCGACGCCTATGAAACCGCCGCCGCCTGGAAGGTCGCCTGCGGGCGCCGCGGCCCCACCGTCCTGGCCCTGTCGCGCCAGAACCTGCCGGTGCTGCACCCTGACGAGTTCCCCTCCGTCGCCCTGGGCGCGCCGCGCGGCGGCTATATCCTGTCGGAAGCCGCGGGGGGGGCTCCGGAAATGATCATCATCGCCTCCGGTTCCGAGGTCTCCCCGTCGCTGGAGGCGCAGAAAATTATGGCCGGCCGGGGGCGGGCCGTGCGCGTGGTCTCCATGCCGTCATGGGAGCTGTTCGAGGCGCAGGAGGCCGGCTATAAAGAGGCCGTGTTGCCGGCAGGCCTGACTAAAAGGCTGTCGGTGGAGGCTGGGCTGGCTCTTGGCTGGGGGCGCTATACCGGCGCGGCGGGAAAATCTCTTTCCATAGAGGATTTCGGTCATTCCGCCCCGGCGGACCGGATCTTCCGCGAACTCGGCTTCACTCCCGACAACATCGCGCGCCTGCTGGAAGATTTATAGCCCCGGCCGGTCAACCCGGCGGGGCCTCGGCGGCGAAATCATGCCTGGTTAGCCGCCGGGGCGATAAAATTCGTCGGCTTTAAAATTCGAATTCCGGCCTCTCCGGGCTCAGGAAATGAACGGCGGTCTCGGCGCCGGCGAAGCGGCGCAAGAGGGCGGCTGTTTTTTCCGCCGCTTCCTCCATGTCGGCCCGGGTCAGGGCCGGCTGCATGACGTCGATGTTGATGGCCGCGTCTGTGGTGGTCGGTTCAAGCTTGCTGACGTCGCCGTTTTTCCAGCACCAGGCCCGGCAGAAAACTTCCCTGGAGGCCGTATCCAGGTAGATGACTTCCCGGGGCTGAGGGTGTTCCCGGGTTCCGGGCTGGCCCAGCGGAGTGTAATTTTCGTCCCCGGCGGCCAGGGTCAGGCGCAAATCGCCTTTGACCACGGCCAGATCGTCCCCGCCGCAGGAAATAAGCTGATCCAGGCTGATATAGTTGAAAATGGCGACCAGGGTGTTGACATAGGGCAGGTTTTTGCCGCCGCGCACCCGTTTGATCATGTTTATGACCGAGGGCAGGTGTTTTTTGGGGTTGATGTTCAGGGCGCGGAAGGTCTCGGACCATATCTTCAGGCGCGGGTGGTCCAGGTAATCGGCGAATTCGTCGCCGCGCGTTTTTTCCTCGGCGCCGCGCAGAAGGGCCAGCAGTTCGGGGTGTTCGCCCTGGTTGTTTATGTTTCTGGCCACCACCACGGCCCGGCGGAAGCCGGGGAACTGTTCAAAAATCCTGGGATCGACGGAATCACGCATGTTTCGGAATCTCCTTGGCCTGGCTGTGGATTGATCAGGGCGCTTGGCCCGTTCGGAATAGACCGTCCTATGATAACAGCCTCGTGGGGGGCGAGTAAAGCCCGGCCTTTCATCCGTCAACCGGGGTTGATTGACAAGCCCTAAAATTTGAGCTGCCCTGGTATTAAAAAGTATTACCAGTCGCTGCTCTGGGAGATATGACATGACCGTCGCCGCTAAACCAATTTCCGTCAAACTGGATATCTCCGCCCGGGCTCGCCTGGACGACCTGGCCGCCGCCCGCCGTCGCTCAGTCCACTGGCTGATGCGGGAAGCCGTCGAACAATATATAGCCCGCGAGGAGAAGCGGGAGGAGATCAAGAGGGCCGCCGTCCGAGCCTGGGAGGAATACCGGGCCGCCGGCCTCCGCCTCTCCTTTGAAGAGACCGATCGCTGGCTGGCCGACCTGGAGGAAGGCCGCGACACGGAGCCCCCGGCATGCCGCGTCTGATTTGGTCGCCCTCGGCCCTCCTGGACATCCAGCGTCTCTATCGCTTTCTGGCCGCCAATGATCCTTCGGCGGCCCAAAAAGCGGCGGGAGCCATTCGTCGCGGCATTCAAATTCTGGCTCGCCAGCCCGAAGTCGGTCGCCCCTTCGAAGGCCTCGACCCGGAATATCGCGAGTGGCTCCTCAGCTTCGGCGCCGGCGGCTACATGGACCTCTATCGCTACGACGGCTCGACGGCCGTCATTCTGGCCATCCGCCATCAAAAAGAAGCGGACTATTAAAGGCTTATCCGGTTTTTCGGATCATGTCACGCTTTATTGGAAATTTTGTAATAATTAAAATAAGTTAATAAATTAATGCCCCTGCTGCGCTCTTCATTTACGCTCTTGACTTTTTCCCGGATGAGTGCAAAATAAATAGTTTGAGGAGCGGCCCGCCTCGTTTTCTCTTTTTCCCGTGTTTGAGGTTATGACATGCGCCCTTTTACGGCCATAAAAGGCTTTAAAGACATCATGCCCGCCGAGGCCCCGCTTTGGCGCGCCGTCGAAGAAGCGGCTCGCGAGACGGCCCGCCGTTATGATTTCAGGGAGCTTAGGGCGCCTATCGCCGAGCGGACGGAGATTTTCGCGCGTAGCCTGGGCGAGGCCACGGATATCGTGGAAAAGGAAATGTACAGCTTCGTCGAGAAGGGCGGGGAAAAGATCACCCTGCGGCCGGAAGCCACCGCCGGCATGGTGCGGGCCGTGATCGAACATAACCTGACCGAGGGCGGCCGGCCGGCCAGGCTGTTCTGCCTCGGCCCCATGTTCCGTTATGAGCGGCCCCAGAAGGGCCGCCA
>JAISRV010000137.1 GCA_031273445.1 Candidatus Adiutrix sp.
CCGAATAGTTTTCTGCGAGGCTGGGTCATGTTGTCGTCCGAACTCTCATTAATACGGCGCCGGCGGCGGCGGCGAAACGGTCACGGCGTCCATGACCGGCTCTATGGAAACGACGGCGACGCCGGGCGGCGGAGCGACGATGACGGGCAATTCCAGTTTGGCGTCGCCGTTGACCTCCAACTGTTTCATGTCCACCTCAACCCGGGCCGAAATATCGCCTGAAGTAGGGCTGTTCGTTGACGAGGCGGGCCATCTGACCACGACGCGGACGGTTTTCGGGGAAACTTTGACCACGGGCGTCAATAGGCCGTCGTCTGTTTTATGGACGCTCAGAGGCAGTTTGTCGAAAGTTCGCTCCAGCATACGTTCTTCTATGCCGACGACGACTCTGATTTCCCTGGGGGTAAAGGTCAGGCCGGGCCCGAGGCTGTTTAAGGCCGGCGTGGCCACGGCGTTCAGGCCGCTGGTCCGGTTGGAGATGTCAAGGGCGTTGGTGGGGACTTCTTTCAGCTCGGCTATGCGCCCGGCCACCCCCCTGACAGTGATTTTATCCGGCTCGGCCGCGACTGACTTCACCAGAAAACCGGCGGCTGGAGTCCCGGTCAGAATCGGCTTCACCGGGAGAACTTTGGAGGTTAGAAGGTCGGCCTCGAATTCGATTACGGCCGGCTGAGTCCGGCGGATCTGGACGCCGCGCGGCAGGTCCAGATCGTCGGTCAGCACGGGAAAAGCGTTGCGCCCTTCCTGGGCGGCGCTAACATCGACCCAGACCTGCGGTTTGCGGTCAGAGAGAAAACGCACCTGCGCCGCATTGGCCAGAACCTGAAGCATAACCGACGAGGGCACTTCCGTCCTGAGCGCCAGATCGGGCGGCAGATTCTTCAATTCCATGGGCGCGGTTATTTCCACCATGCTCATGTCCTGCCCGGAAATGGCCAGCCACAGGAAGAACGACAGCGCCAGGGACACCGCAATGGATACTATGTTATTTCGCAAGGCCTTGACTCGCACTATACGTCTCCGTGTTCAGCGGTCGTCATTTTTTGTCTCATCGCTCATTTGTTCCGTTCGTTACGCCCCGCCATTTAAGGGGCTGACAGCTTCCCGCATCGCCGCTCAGTTTTTGTCGCGCGCGCCGAGCCTGAGGTGAGCCAAGAGGCGGTCGCGCAGGTTGGCCGCCCCCATCATCACCACCACATCGCCGTCTTTGACCAGGGAAACCAGGCCTCTTTCCTCGGAAACCACCACGACCAAGGCGTCTGTTTCACGCGACAGGCCAATGGCCGCCCGGTGTCTGGTGCCGAAAAAGCGGCTGACGTTGTCTTCTGAGGGCAACAGCGGCAGAAAACAGCCGGCCGCCGCCAGCCGGCCGTCCTGGATTATGACCGCGCCGTCGTGAAGCGGCGATGAAGTGTGGAACAGAGCCAGAAGAAGGCGGTCGGAGACGAGGCCCGCGATCTGGGCGCCGGCCTCCACGTATTCGCCCAGGCCCACGCCGCGTTCAAAGGCGATCAGGGCGCCGATGCGTTTTTCGGCCATGAAGAAAGCCGCCCGCACCACTTCGTTGACCGCGTCGACCATCTGGGGATTGGCGCGGGTGAAAGACAGGCGGGCTATGCGGGCTAGGCCGCGCCGGATGTCTGACGAAAATATGACGACAATGACCACAATCAGGTTGGCGGCAAAGGAGGAGATCAGGAACCTCAAGGTCATGAATTCCAGCTTGGTGGCCATAAAAAAAGTGGCCATGACCAGCCCGAGCCCGAGAAAGACCTGACCGCTGCGGGTGCCTCGCACCAGGCGGATGACATAGTATATCAAAAGCCCGACCAGCAGAATATCTATGATGTCCTGCCAGCGCATGGATTTGACCGCGTCGGTAATGGAGAGGTAATTGAACACTTGATTTCCGCAACGCCTTTTTAAGGAGAAAGGAAGGAGCCAGCCAAACAGGCCGGCGGGCCTTGACGCGCCGAAGGCCGGGGAAACCCGGCCTAACGGCGCTATGGCGATCTCAAGCCGCTTCAGCCACCGCCCGCGCCAGCCTGACCGCGTCGCGGCTGGGGCGGGCCTTGTGGACGCGCAAGATGTCGGCCCCGCGCATAAGCGACATGACGCCGGCCACGGCGGTCAGCCCGTCGCGTTCCGCCGGCGGCGCGCCGTCCATCAGGAGGCCCAGAAAGTTTTTGCGCGACAGGGCCATCAGGCGGCGGTAGCCGGCGGGCACGGCCTCGTCGAAATGCTTCATCAGCGACAGGTTGTGGTCGATATTTTTGCCGAAGCCGAGGCCGGGATCCAGAATGATGCGCTCGCGGGGAATGCCGGCCGCCTCGGCCGCCTGGGCCCGTTCCAGCAGAAAATCGCGCACCTCCTGCACCACGTCGTCGTAATGCGGGTTCTTCTGCATATTGTCCGGGTCGCCCTTCATATGCATGAGAATAACCGGAACCCCGGCGGCGGCGGCCGTCTCAAGGAGGCGCGGCTCCCGGCGGCCGGCGTAGATGTCGTTGATTATGGCCGCTCCGGCCGCAATCGCCTTTTCCGCCACGGCCGTTTTATAGGTGTCTATGGAAATCGGGCGGCGGCTGCGGGCGGCCAGGCCGCGCAGAACCGGCTCCAGACGCGCCCACTCGTCGGCCTCGGAAACGCGGGCCGAACCCGGCCGCGTGGATTCGGCGCCCAGATCGAAGATGTCGGCGCCGTCGGTCTCCTCGGCCAGGGCGGCCTCGACGGCTTCGTCAGGCCCGCCGAAGCGGCCGCCGTCGGAAAAAGAATCGGGAGTCAGGTTGATGATGCTCATGATCAGGGGGCGGGTGAAGTCAAGAGTCCATTCCCCGGCCGTTGTTCTCCAGGTCAGAAGATCAGGAAGACCGGCCGTCGCCCTTGTCTCCGGGGTGTTCGTCATGTTCAGAGGTCTCCTCCGTCGGGTCGTCGTCGGCGGAGCTTTCCCGCGGCTCGACCTTTGCTTCGGCTTCCGCCTTGTCTGTCGGCTCCGTTTTCTTGTCTGTTTCCGGCTGGTTGTCTGTCGGGCGTTCAATGCCCTCTTCGCGCATGGCTTCCGCGCAGACGTCCATGACTTCTTCGGCGTCAATGGTTTCTTTTTCCAGGAGCCGTTCAGCCAGGGCGCCCAAGGTCGCCTGGTGTTTGGTTATGATTTCGGTGGCCTTGGCGTGGGCTTCGCGCACCAGGCTCGTGACCTCCTGGTCGATGCGCCGCGCCGTGGCCTCTGAATATTCGCTATGCTGGGCGATTTCTCGCCCCAGGAATATCTGTTCCTCTTTTTTGCCGAATTTCTGCGGGCCCAAGGCCTCGCTCATGCCCCATTTGCAGACCATGTTGCGGGCCAGCTCCGAGGCCCGCTCGATGTCGTTGCCCGCCCCGGTCGTCATCTGGTTCAGGGCCACCTCTTCGGCCACCCGCCCCCCCAGGAGCATGACCAGGCGGGCTTTGAAATAGTTGCGGCTGTAGGTGTAGCGATCCCCCGCCGGCAGCGAGACCGTGACGCCCAAGGCAAAGCCGCGGGGAATGACGCTGACCTTGTGGAGGGGGTCAAGGCCGGGCAGCAATACGGCGATTATGGTGTGGCCGGCTTCATGCCAGGCGGTGGTGCGTTTTTCCTCCGGGCTCATGATCAGGCTTTTGCGTTCAACGCCCATCATCATCTTGTCGCGGGCCTTGTCGAGATCGGCGGCCTCGACTTTGTCTTTGTCGGCCCTGGCGGCCAGAAGGGCGGCTTCGTTAATGAGATTTTCCAGATCGGCCCCGGAAAAGCCCGGAGTGCCGCGCGCCACGACGGAAAGATCGACGTCAGAGGCCATGGGCACGCGGCGGCTATGGACTTTCAGTATCTGCTCCCGGCCCTTGACGTCCGGCGCCGGCACCACCACCTGGCGGTCGAAACGGCCGGGCCTCAACAGGGCCGGGTCGAGAACGTCAGGGCGGTTGGTGGCGGCGATGAGGATCAGGCCGTCGTTGGGTTCAAAGCCGTCCATCTCGACCAGAAGCTGGTTCAGGGCCACCTCTTCGGCCACCCGCCCCCCCAGGAGCATGACCAGGCGGGCTTTGAAATAGTTGCGGCTGTAGGTGTAGCGATCC
>JAISRV010000237.1 GCA_031273445.1 Candidatus Adiutrix sp.
TGAAAGGCGGCGTTGATGCTGCTTTTGCGTTTGATTTCCTCCGGGTCGGAATCCAGAACGCTTGAACCGTCCATAACCGAACCCAGACGATTGTTGACCTTGGCGTAGAATAAAAGGCCTTCGGCCAATGAGGTTTTGCCGGCCCCGTTGTGGGAGAGGAAGGCAATGGTTCTCTGTTTCGCTGCATCTTTCATGGGCCACCCCTAGCATTCATTTTTATGATTATGACCGGCGGCCTGCCGCCGGTCGTCGGACGCCTGATCAAAAAGCCGCATGTCGCCCCGGACGACCGTTCCGTCAACCCGGCGGCCGTTCGGGAAAAATCTCATAATCATCCTCGCCGATACATAACATAAATCTTTAAAAGTATGGTTTAAAAGGCCTCTTTTGTCAAGGCGCATGGAAGCGGCGTCCAGGGCAATCGCCCGAAAGCCATGGGCGAGAGTTGATGGCTCTGATTCATGCTCTTGCCCTGGCCGCAAGCATGGTTCGCTTGAATCATGAGCAAAAAAATGTTATTCTTGATATGTCATTGAGACGTGGAATAAAATCCGCGTCTTCCGGGCGACGCTTGTCCTTAAGCGGCCGGCGGAGAGTGTTCCGACTGACGGCGCCGTTTCACCTCCAAACGGCTGGAAGCGGCCGGCCGCCTCCAGGTCGTCATGATCCCGGGCGCCGGCCCAGTGGAGCTGATTTAATTTCTGGAGGGTCGTCCAGCTTAGCCGGACGCTATTGAAGCGCGGAGAAACCAAATGTCTCAAGCAAACACTCCCTGGCACGGCAAATCGGTTCTGGTGGTCGACGACTATCTGGCTGTGCGCAAGACCATCAAGGAACTGGCGCAAAGTCTGGGCATGGTTCCCGTTGAAGCGGAAAACGGCCTGAAAGCCCAGGAAATACTCAAAAACGCCAAAATAGATCTGGTCATAACCGATCTGGTCATGCCGGAGATGGACGGCTTCGAGCTGACGGAAGCAATCAAGAATGATCCCAACCTTCGCTCAACTCCGGTGGTCATCATTTCCACCCACGCCGACTCGAAATACATCTTTCGAGCCCTGAGGCTGGGCGCCGACGACTATCTGACCAAACCCCCGACCGCCGAAATGGTCAACACCGTATTGACGAGGATTTTCGATCATGACTGGTAATCCGCAGCCTCCGCCTCCGGCGGAAGGGAAAGATCCCGGCGCGCCGCCGGAAATAGACCGCATGGCGGTAAAGATTTCCCACCTTGACCGACTTTTGGGCCTGACCGGGGAAATCATCATCACGGCTTCCAATATTTCCATCCTGCAGCGTCACTTGTCGACGACTTCGGCCAACATTGACAAAAGTTCGATGGAGATGGTCAAAAACGCGGCGCTCACCGCCAATCGCATTTCATCGGACCTGCACCACCTGGTCATGGATATCCGCATGGTGCCCATCCGCGACACCTTTCTGCGTTTCAGGCGCCTGGTGCGCGATCTGGCCAAGAAAAAAGGCCGCCAGGTCAATTTTGAAATTGTCGGCGAAGACACGCTTGTCGACAAGACCGTGGCCGAAAGACTCTATGAGCCTCTGGCTCATCAGATCAGAAACGCCATCGATCACGGCCTGGAAGATCCGTTGGAGCGCCAGCACGGCGGCAAAGAGCCGACCGGGCAGCTGGTGCTCACCGCCTATAAAAAAGAGGGCTTTACCTATGTTTCAGTGGCCGACGACGGACGCGGCTTAAACGAGGCCCTCATCCGGCAGGCGGCCGTGGCAAAAGGCTTTCTTTCTCCGTCGGCGGCCGTTTCCCAAGCCGAATGCTGGAATCTCATCATGCAGCCCGGCTTTTCCACCAACACCGAAGCCACTGAAATTTCCGGCCGCGGCGTCGGCATGGACGTGGTCAAAAATACAGTGGAAACCCTTGGCGGAGAAGTGCTGATCGAGACCGAGACCGGGCGGGGGACGATTTTCACCTATAAAATTCCGCAACTTTCCGCAGTCAACATTACCGATGCGCTCATCATCCGCACCGGCGAGAGCTTCTGCGCCGTGCCGATCGGCAACGTCGTCGCCACCCAGGCCTTTGATTCCGCGGAAGTCATCACGGCCATGGAATCCACCGAGAGCATCCAGTATCTAGGCTCCATCATTCCCCTGCACGATCTGCGCGGCCTTTTAAGCGGCGCGCCTCTGAATGAAAAACCGGACACGCTGCCGGTCATCATCATCGACGCCAAAAACGGCCGCATCGCCTTGAAGGTTTCAGAATTCATCCGGCCGCAGAAGCTGGTGCTCATTCCGTTGCCGAAGATTTTCACTGTGCGCGGCGTCTCCGGCGCCACCATTTTGGGCGGGAACCAGCTAGGCATGGTTCTTGACCCCTTCGAACTCATAGCCCTGGCCACCGGCCGCACCCTGGAAAGCCGCGAGGCCCGTTCGGCTTTTGCCGAAACCCCGGAAGCGGAAGCGGATAAGGCCTGGAACGCTGAAAGCGGCGCGCCCGAAAAAAGCGGTCAGGCGCCTGAGGTCGCCGCGGCGGCGCCGACGGCAAGCCGCCCTCAGGACCTCGACGACTCCGTGGCGGAAGAATTCTTCATTGAAATTCACAATATTCTGAACGATCTCAATGAAGACATCTTTCAATTGGAAAAAGACCCGGAAAATATCCGGCGCATCAATACCATTTTCCGCCATTTTCATTCCATCAAAGGCAACTTCATAATGACCGGCTTCACCAATGTCGGCGGGTTTGTCCATGAAGTAGAAACCGTTCTGGATCGCATTCGGGAAAAAGAACTGACCGTCACCCAGGACATCATCGACCTTTTGCTTGATTCCGTCAAAAATCTGGAAACAGGTCTGAGTCAAATCCGGGCCGGGCGCGGCTACGAAGTCGCCGATAAAGAGCTTCTGGCCGCCGTGGCCAGATACCGCGCCGCGGAAGCCAAGGAACCGCCGACCCAGGACGAGGCCGACGACGAGACCTTCCATCTCTCGCCTCTGGCCAACATTCTCTATTATGCCAAGCTTGGCGCCCCCAATATCGGCATATACCAGTCCTTCATAAAAATAGGGCGCTCTTTCCAGGATCCGTCTCTGGTGGTCTATCTGATTTTAAAACGCCTGGCCCAGGTGGCCGATCTTATGGACACCGTGCCGCCTTTGGACAAAATAGAGCGCGGCCTAAGCGCCGACAAATTGAAAATCATGTTTTCATCCGCTTATGCGCCGGAAGACATCAACCGCTTTTTTGAAAAGCAACTGGTCAAGTATTACAACGTGACCGAATTCGAAAACATGCGGATGGAGTGATCATGCCCAAGATTCTGGTGAGTTTGAGCGACGCGGACATGCGCGAGTCCGCGGTGCGCGCCTTAAGTGAAAGCAGACATAAAGTGATTGTGGCGGAAGACATCGACCTGGACCGGGGTCTGAGCGAGGCGGCTGAAAAAATCAGGGCCTATCACGGCGACGTCATAGTCATGGATTACCGGGATGAAGACGCGGCCAGCGTGAAGCTGATGCAGACGGTCGACGATTTCGCGGAACCACTGGAATTCATATTCATTGAATCCTCATCGGCCGCGACCGCGCGCGATCAGGTGCTCATGGCCTTAAACGAAGGCGCGCGCGCCTTTTTGCCGAGGGACTTCAACCCCTCGGCCCTGCTTAACTACGTCGAGCGGGCCATTTCCGGCCCGGGGCGCCTGCGCTCCAAAGCCCAGGAACCCTACGGCACGGAAGTCGCCTTAAAACGTATGGAAGAATCTTTCGGCGACTTGCGCGTCAAGACAGTCGGCTATCAAAAGCTGATTTCCCATCTCCTGGCGACTCCTGTCGGCGCGCAGGCCAGGAAGGTGCTGGTGGTTTCAGATTCGCCCTATCAATTGGAGCTGTTGAAAAAATTTCTCGAAGACCACAATTTTAATGTCCTGACCGCCTCAAACATGGCCGGCGCTCTGAGCGTCGTGTTGAGCGAAGGCCCGCGCACCATAGTCAGCGATCTGGAATTGGAAGACCAGACCGGTCTGGATTTATGCCAGGCCGTCAAATTCGCCCATAAGATCACGCCCTGTTATTTTATCATCTGCACCGCCAACCGCGACAAGATAAGCAAGGTCATGACCCCGGGCAACGGGGTTGACGACTGTCTGATTAAGCCTTCCGGCCAGAACGACCGGGTGGATTTCATTTCCAGGGTCGCCTTGGGTCTTCTGCTTTAAGGAAATCCGCATGGCTCAAGACATCAAAGGCGACAAGCTGTGGCGCACGGCGGCCCTGATGATGCTGTGCGGCCTGGTGTATTTCTTCAGCTACGACCACGGCCGTCAGGCCTTGCGCCCTCAACTGGAGGCTTTGCAAAAAAAAGCCGGCCTTGAATTGGAGAATCAGCGTCTGGAAATTCTGCGTCTGCGGGCGGCTTTGAACGAATGCCAGACCGGCGGCGCTTCCGCTCGCGGCCCCCAGCCACTCGACCGGGTGAGTTTGCGAACGGGGCATAGCGAAATACTCTTCGATGGGCGTCTGGTGCTTACGCTGCTTAGAGTGGAAAACACGGAAAACAGAATTCTGGTTCAACTTAATTTTCTGGAAGAAGGGCGTCTGGTCTCGGAAATGTTGGGCGCCGGGGGCAGCCTCAAGTTTCAAATGGACGGCCGCAACTGGGCTTTGGTGGTCAGCGCCCTGCAGCTCGCGTCCGCCAATTTTAGCGTCATCGAACTTAAAAAAGAGCCTTGACGGCCAGCGGTTCCCGGGTGCGGACGAGCATTTTTAAAAAGCCGGTCGCCTCGGAGAGGGGCGACGGAGCGCAGCGACTGCTTGACATGGCTCAAAGGACTCTCGCCGGGCAAAAATCGCATTTTTTGCCCGGCTGCGACCCAGCCTCGACAAGCCGATCATTATATATTTAGTCAACGGATAAAACATGACTTACGAACAACTGGAAATAGGCGCCGAAGACTCTTTAAGCCTGACCGCCGACTCCGAGACCGTTAAGCAGTATGCCCGACTGGTGGGTGATCTGAACCCGGTGCACCTTGACGACGTTTATGCCGCCAAGTCTTTTTTCAAAAAACGCGTAGCCCACGGCATGCTGGCGGCCGGCCTCATAAGCGCCGTCCTGGGAACGCGCCTGCCCGGGCCCGGCTCGATCTATCTTGCCCAGGAGTTGGAATTCAAACGACCCGTCTACCTGGGCGACACCATTACGGCCAGAGTCAAAGTGCTGGAGAAACATGACCGGCACAACAAACTGAAACTGCACACCTGGGTGGAAAACCAGGCCGGGAAGACCGTCCTGGACGGCTCGGCCGTGGTGCTGTGCCGCGAATTTTAAATGTAAATGATCGGCTTGTCGGGGCTGACCGTAGCCAGGCAAAAAATGTGATTTTTGCCCGGCGAATTGCTTTATCCTTTCTCAACCAGTCGCTGCGCTCCGTCGCCCCTCTCCGGGGGCGACCTGCTTTTTAAAAATGCCGCCTACGCCCGAGAACTGCCGATGACCATCAACCCGCCTTTGATAGGCGTCACCGCGGCGAACCTGCCCACGCCCGACTGGGACGGCCGCTTGTCGCTCGACCGCGACGGCGCCGGCCGTCTTTATGCCGAAGCCGTCGCCCGGGCCGGAGGCCTGCCGGTCATCCTGCCCCTGACCCGCCCGCCTCTGGCCCCTGACGAAGATGAAACGAGCGCTCCGGGCGGTTGCGGCCCGGGCGCCCTGTACGCCAACGCCCGCATTTTTCTGGCCCGCCTGGACGGTCTCCTCCTTTCCGGAGGAGGCGATCTGGCGCCGCCCCCGGGCGCGGCCGCGGCTGCGCTTTGCCGGGGGGTCGATCCGGCCCGCGACGTCTGGGAAGCGGCCCTCCTGGCCGCCGCCCTCGACGCGGACAAGCCCATTGTGGCCATATGCCGCGGGATGCAACTGATGAACGTCTCATTAGGCGGAACGCTGTGGACCGACCTGCCTTCAGAGAGGCCGGGCGAAGTGGCGCATGAGCAAAAATTCGCCCGATCCCGGGCCTCGCACGCAGTGGTCATTGAACCGGGCAGCCGCCTGGCCGCCATCTTCGGGCAAACGGAAATCATGGTCAACAGCGGGCACCACCAGGGCATCAAAAATACGGCCGCCGCCCTGACCGTCGCCGCTCACGCCCCGGACGGCCTGATTGAGGCTTTGGAGCATCGCGCCGCCCGCTTCGCCGTCGGCGTCCAATGGCATCCGGAAGGCCAGGCTGCGGCGGCGCCATCCAGGGCCCTGTTCAGAGCTTTCGTCCAAGCGGCCGCCTTATGATTGTTCCCGTTTATGCATGATCCTCCGGACGGGCCTTTCCTGGCTTTTCAGACCAAGCACATCGGCGATGTGCTGATGACCCTGCCGGCCTTAGGGCTGTTGAAAGAACATTTGCCCCGGCAGCGCATCGGCTTGGTGGTCACGCCTCAAACCGCGCCTCTGGCGGTTGGCCACCCCTGGGTGGATGAGGTCTTCGCCATTGACCGCGACCAAGGCGCCGGCGCCTTCTGGGCCGTCTGCCGAGCTATTCGCCGACGTCGCTTTCAAACCGCCTTCATTTTCGACGGCCAGACCCGTTCCCTTGCGGCCGCCTGCCTGGCCGGCCTGAAAAACCGTCTCGGCGCGTCTTCCCTCTATCCCCTGGGCTCCTGTCGCGCTTTTTATACGGATGATTTAGCCCAGCCGGCGCCGCGGCCCCTTAATAAGCATATGGAGAGGCCAGAAACCGACGCGCAAACGGACAGTCAGTCTCTCCGCGGACAGCGGATGGTCGCCGCCGCCCTGGGGGTCGAGCCGAAGCCGCGCTTACGGCCCCTGCCGCCGCCGCTCAAACCTGAAAACGCCCTATTGGCCGCCGACCTTATGAAGGGGCTTTCCGGCTCCGGCCCTGGCATAGGCCTGGCTCTCCAGGGCCTCCAGCCTGAAAAAACATGGCCTTTAGACAGTTTTGCCTTGCTGTGCCGAAAACTTTACGCTCATTGTCGGGCCCGCCTCTTCGTCGTCGGCGGCCCTTCCGAAAGCGCCCTGGCCGCCTCGCTGGCCCGAACCGCGGGCGTGCCCATAGCCGACTTCTGCGGCCGCACCGACCTGTTGGATCTTTTGGCCCTGGCCGGGGTCGCCGACCTCTTCATAACCGTCGACACCGGCGTTTCTCATGTGGTCGCCCTCACTGAAACCCCGCTCATCAGCATCTTTATCTGGACAAGTCCGGCCTTATGGCCGCCGCAGACGCCCCGCGTCAGAATCATGTGTTATGACTGGCCGTTATATCGCTTCCGCCTTGACCCCGGCGGCGGCCCCTGGCGCACGGCCCCGCTCATAACCGCGAACATGGTTTTTGAGGAGGCGCTGGACCTTCTTGAAATATATTGACCAACCGAAATTATTCGCCTATATTCTAAAAAAAACGCCTCATGGATATTGTGAATCACATATGGAATGTGCTATAAATAATATAACATTTTCAATGTTCCGGCATCTTTTTTGACGACATCTTTTTGACGAAGGGTTCGGCGGATTCGGTCAGCGCCGCCGGCGGCATACATCAAACCTTAAACGGCAAACCTTGAGGGGGAACTAATGGCAACGAAACTCGTTTACCTCTTTGGCGGCAGGAAGGCCGACGGCGGCAGCGGCATGAAAAACCTGTTGGGCGGCAAAGGCGCCAACCTGGCGGAGATGTCGAAAATCGGGCTTCCGGTTCCAGCCGGTTTTACCATTACCACTGAAGTGTGCACGGCTTACTACGCCAACAAGAAAAAATACCCAGCCGGCTTGAAAAAGGAAGTGGATGCCGCGCTCAAGCATGTAGAAAAGATTATGGGCGCCGTCTTCGGCGACGCGCGCAACCCCCTCCTGATTTCCTGCCGATCCGGAGCCCGGGCTTCCATGCCCGGCATGATGGACACCGTTTTAAACATAGGCTTGAACGACACAACGGTCGAAGGCCTCATCGCCAAAACCAAGAATGCCCGTTTCGCCTACGATTCCTATCGGCGTTTCGTCGCCATGTACGGCGACGTGGTCATGGGCGTGAAGGCGGCCTCGGAGTTGTCCGAAGATCCATTCGATGAGATAATCGGCGCTTTGAAAAAGAAAAAGGGCTACAAGCACGACACCGAGATGACCACAGAAGACCTGAAGGGTCTGGTGGCCAAGTTCAAGACTCTGATTAAAGACGCTTTGGGAGTCGGCTTTCCTGAAGATCCCCGCGATCAGCTCTGGGGCGCCATCGGCGCGGTCTTTTCCTCCTGGATGATTCCCAGGGCCGCGTCTTACCGTCAGATTCACGGCTTCCCCGACGACTGGGGCACCGCGGTCAATGTTCAGGCCATGGTCTTCGGCAACATGGGCGACAATTCCGCCACCGGCGTGGCCTTCTCCCGCAACCCTTCCACCGGCGAAAACTACTTCTATGGCGAGTATCTCGTCAATGCGCAAGGTGAAGACGTGGTGGCCGGCATACGTACCCCCAGCCCCATCAACCGGGAAAAGGCCCTGCCTTCAGGCGTCAACGCCACTTTGGCCGATGAGATGCCCAAGGTTTACAACGAGCTCGACCACATCAGAAAACTCCTGGAAAAACATTACAAAGATATGCAGGACATCGAGTTCACCATCCAGGAAGGCAAGCTCTGGATGCTGCAGTGCCGCAACGGCAAAAGAACGGCCCAGGCGGCCGTTAAGATCGCGGTCGACCTGGTCAAGGAAAAAATCATAACCGAAGACGAAGCGATCATGCGCATCGAACCAGAGCAGTTGAACCAGCTTCTCCTGCCCTCATTCGACCCCGGGGCCAAGCGTCAGATCATCGCGACGGGCCTGCCGGCCTCCCCGGGCGCGGCCGTGGGACAAGCCGTCTTCACCGCCACCGACGCCGTGGCCTGGGCCGAAGAAGGCAAAGCCGTCGTTCTGGTGCGCATGGAAACCAGCCCTGAAGACATCAACGGCATGTTCAAGGCCAAAGGCATTCTCACCGCCCGCGGCGGCATGACCAGCCATGCCGCGGTGGTGGCGCGCGGCATGGGCAAACCCTGCGTGGCCGGCGCCAGCGACATAACCGTGGATTATGAACACAGGCAATTCACCGCCAAAAGCGGCGAAACCGTGCGTGAAGGCGACTGGATATCTCTGGACGGCAGCCGGGGCGAAATCATGCTCGGGCAGATGGCCACTATTGACGCCAAGCTGACGGGCGAATTCTCCACGATCATGAAATGGGCTGCCGCCCGCAAGCAGATAGGCGTCCGCGCCAATGCCGACACGCCCCGCGACGCCCAGACGGCCCGAGAACTCGGCGCCGAAGGCATCGGCCTGTGCCGCACCGAACACATGTTTTTCGAAGGCGACCGCATCACCGCCATGCGCGAGATGATTCTGGCCGACAACGCCGAGGGCCGCCGGAAAGCCTTGGATAAGCTCCTGCCCATGCAGCGCGATGATTTTTACGGCATATTCAAAGTCATGAACGGGCTGCCGGTGACTATCAGAACCCTTGACCCGCCGCTTCACGAATTCCTGCCTCATACCGATGAAGAAATAGAAGCCCTGGTCACGGCCACCGGCCGCAACGCGGCTGAAATAAAGGCTAAGAGCGTAGAATTGAAGGAGCAAAACCCCATGCTTGGACACCGCGGCTGCCGCCTGGGGCTGGTTTATCCGGAAATAACCGCCATGCAGGCCCGGGCCATTTTTGAGGCCGCCGCCAAAGCCGCCCAGGAAAAGATCAAAGTATTGCCGGAAATCATGATTCCCCTGGTAGGCCATGAAAGAGAATTAATTCTGCAAAAAGAAGTGGTCGACCGGATAGCCAGGGAAGTTATGGCGGAAAAGAAAGTGCGCATCAAGTATTTGTTGGGCACTATGATCGAGTTGCCCCGGGCGGCTTTGATCGCCGACAAAATCGCCGCCGCCGGCGCGGAATTCTTTTCTTACGGCACCAACGACCTCACCCAGACGACTTACGGTCTCAGCCGCGACGACTCCGGCAAATTCCTGCCCGCCTATCTGTCGGAAGGCATCTGGGAAAAAGATCCGTTCGTCAGCATTGACGCCGACGGCGTGGGTTTTTTGGTGGAAACAGGCTTGGCCAAAGGCCGCGCGGTTAAACCTGATTTAAAAATAGGCATCTGCGGCGAGCATGGCGGGGATCCCGCCACCGTCAAATACTGTGTCCGCATCGGCCTGAACTATGTTTCCTGCTCGCCTTTCCGCGTGCCTCTGGCCCGCCTGGCCGCCGCCCAACAGGCCATTGTCGACAGCTTGACCGCCGCCCAAACGAAGCCGACGGCGGCCAAACCCGCCGCTAAAAAAACGCCTGAAAAGCCTCCCTCTAAAACTTCGCCGGCTAAACCCGCCGTTAAGAAAGCGGCCAAAAAATAAGCGACTGCCCTTAATTTTCTATTGCCGACAGGACGCATCGCCATGATGCGTCCTGTTTTTATTTAGTCCGGCCGCTCGCGGCGCCTCGCTCGGGCGGGGCCTGGCGTCGGCTTCAAAGGCTGACCCGCCCCGGCGGCGGCTCCGTCAATATAGCGGTTTTACGCCTGCGCAAAATTGCCGATTTTACCGGCTTTGCCGTGTTCTACGGCCTAATGGCGGCCTTTGGGGCCGCCCAGACTGTGATCTTGTGTTATAATGACGAAAATAACTTGAGGGAGGGTCCACTATGAAAAGATTGATCATCGGGTCGCTGCTTGCCGGTCTCCTGGCCATGACTCTGAACGGCTGTGACGGGTCTGCCTCCGATGTCGGGGGAGCCGGGAAGGAAATTACCGTAGTCTTTGTGCCAAAGCTGACCGGCAACGCTTTTTTCGAGGCCGCCAACAACGGCGCCCAGGCCTACGCCGCCAAACATGGTTTTAAAGTAGAATATGCCGGCAGCCCTGAAGCCGCAGTGGTCAACCAGGCGGCCATTATCAAAGAGGCCATAAAACGTAAAGTCGAGGCCCTCTGCGTTTCCTCCCTGGACGCCACAGCGCTGGATGCGGTAATGAAAGAGGCCATGGCCGCCGGCCTTAAAGTCGTCACCTGGGATTCAGATGTTTCCGGCGACGCCCGTTCCATCATGGTTTCCCAGGGGACGCCCGATCAACTCGGCAAAATGCTGGTCGAAATGGGAGCGAAGAGCTTGATCCGCCGCGGCCGGAACCCCACCGCCGACCCCATCAAGTACGCTTGGCACTATTCCCAGGCTTCCGTGGCCGACCAGAACTCCTGGCGGCTGGCCGGCGAAAAATATATCCGGGCCACCTATCCCAACTGGGAGAACATCGCCCCCGACAACTACTACAGCGAGCAGGACGTCGAAAAAGCGCTCGCTGTCGGCCGGGCCATACTAACCGAGCATCCCGATGTCGATCTCATCATCTGCAACGATTCCACCGCCCTTCCTGGCCAGGCCCAAGCCTTGCGCGACCTGGGCCGTTCCGCCCAGGACGTGACCATCACCGGGTTCGCCTCGCCCAACGCCATGAGGGAGCACTGCAAAACCGGCCTGATCGAACGCTGGGGGCTGTGGGATTGCCAGATTCAGGGCGCGCTGGGCTGCTACATAGCCTATTACCTGGCCTCCGGCCGCCGGCTGAAAGTCGGCGATCGGCTGGACGTGCCGGAAATCGGCATTGTCGAGATCATGCCCAACACGGTTCTGGACCCACAGGCCATAGTCTCGCCCAATTCCGGAGTCGTGCTGTTGCCGAGCCGCCTTGAATTCACCGTCGCCAACGTGGATGACTATAATTTCTGAAAGCCTCTGAGCCGGGAGAGCGCCATGAAAACAATCAGCCTGATTTTGGCCGCGGCTCTGGCGGCGGCCCTGCCGACCGCCTGCTCGCAAAACTCCGGCGGCCTGCGGAACGGTTACTACACCGCCGAAACCGCCTCTTTCGACGCTCAGGGCTGGAAAGAATTCATCACCATCTACGTGCATGATCAGAAAATCATAACCGTTGAATACAACGCCAAAAACGCCAGCGGCTTTATCCGATCCTGGGACATGGACTATATGCGGGCCATGGACGAGGCGGTCGGCACCTACCCCAACAAATATGCGCGCGCCTATAAAAACGCGCTCCTCAGTAAACAAAATCCCGCCCTGGTCGAGGCCCAGCCCGGCGCCGCCGCCGCCCACCGCTCCTTTCAGCTGCTGGCCGAAGCGGCCCTTAACCAAGCCCGGACAGGCGACAAAAAAATAGTTTCCGTTCAATTGCCGGACGCCGAATAAGCGCCGAATCACGCCGGGCCGAAGGTTAAAGCTATGAAAGCCAGAAAAAGCATCGCCGCCAGAATTATTGCGGCCGCGTTATTGGCGGCGGCGGTTCTGAACGCCGGTCTGGTTCTGATGATGGCCTACTTCATTAACTCGCTGACCGACACGATCATGATGAACGTCTTGCCGCCGATGGCCAAAACAGCGGCCCAGAGCGTGGAAGGGAACCTGCACACTTGGGCGGATCGTTTTTTCCTGATCCGGGACAATAAAATATTCACCGATCAGGAGGCCCCCGTCAGCGCTAAACAAGCCGTTTTGGGTCGGCTCAAATCGGGCGTCGAATTCGTCTGGCTGGGTTTGTATAAAACGAACGGCACTCTGATGACCGGCGACGACGAATGCCCCCGCAGCCTTTCCGGGCGGACTTTGGGGGCCATGATCGCCCAGACCTCCAATCTGGTCATCGAAGACACCTCCGTCGGCAACAGCGGGCTGGAAATAGTGATGGGCGTCCCGGTGATGGATGTCCGCCCAAACGCCGACGGACAGCCGGAAGACTATGCGGCCTATTACCTGGTGGGCGGCTACGAATACGATGTGCTGAACGATGTGTTGAGCAATATCAATATCGGCACTCACGGCACGGCTTTTATCATCAATGAAGAGGGCAGACTGATCGCCCACCGGAATCTGGGCAAGGTTTTCAGCGGGGAAAACATCGAATCCAGTTTCGGCTCCGGCGCCGCCATTGAGGAGACGCTTTCCCTAATGAAGCAGGGTCAGGTGGGGGCCATCGAGACAGACAGCGGCGACGGACGGGTTTTCATCAGCTACGCGCCCATTCGCGGGACGCGCTGGTCGCTGGGCATCCAGGCCCCCAAAAACGATTTTATGGCCGACATCCACGCGGCCTATCTAACCAGCGTGATCATGACCATCGTTTCTCTGGCGTTTTTCGCGGCGGTCTTCGCCGTCATGATCCGCAAAATACTCACGCTTCCGTTATACGCCATCACGGAAAACGCGCGCAAGCTGGCTTTGGGGCAATTTGAAAACAAGCTGCCCCGGAATCTGTCGGCCCGCGACGACGAGATCGGCCTCCTCGGCTCCGCCTTCGCCACCATGTCGGCTTCCATTCAGGAAGTCATACGCGAGATCGACAAACTCACCGAGGCGACCAGCGCCGGTTCCCTGGGCCGGCGGGCGAACCCGGCGACCCATCAGGGCGATTATTACCGCATAATCGCGGCCATCAACGCCACCCTTGACGTCATCTGCTCCCATCTGGACGTCATGCCGGGGGCTCTGGCCTTGTTTAACGAAACGAAGGACATGATTTATCTGAACCAGGCCATGAGCGGCATTCTGGCCGACCACGGCTGGTCCGGAACCGACCGGGGGCTGATCGCGGCCATCATCTCTTCCGGCGCTTCCGCCAGCCTGCCCCCGGAAGCCGAGGCGCTTTTCAGCCCGGAAGGCCGTCCCGGGGCCACCTACAACAGCACCGTGCTGGCCGCGGACAGCCGCGGCGAAAAATGCAGTTACGCGATGAAACTCAGGCGCGTCGGCGGCCGGCGGGACGGCCAGGGCGCGGACAAGGCCTGCGTCATCCTGACTTTAAACGACGTCACCATTCTGAGCCGCGCCCTATTGGTCGCCGAAGCGGCCAATAAAGCCAAAAGCGAGTTTCTGGCCAATATGAGCCATGAAATCCGCACGCCCATGAACGCCGTCATCGGCCTGACGCATCTTCTTTTGCAGACCGATCTCAATGAACAGCAATACGAGTATGCGGGCAATGCCCACCGGGCGGCCAAGGCCCTTTTGGGCGTCATCGACGACATTCTTGATTTTTCCAAGGTGGAAGCCGGTAAAATGACCTTGGAGCGCCTCCCCTTCAACTTGCGGGAGCTTCTGGGCGACATCGGCATTTTTTTTCAGGAGCAAAGCGCCGAATCCGGCCTCAAGCTCATTTTCAAAGTCCAGCCCGACCTGCCCGAGGCCCTTTTAGGCGACCCGCTGCGACTGCGCCAGATATTCATAAATCTTGTCGGCAACTCCTTTAAATTCACCAAACACGGGGCCATTACCGTTTCCGCCGACCGGAAGGCCATGACGGAAGAGACCGTGACCATCGCCTTCGCCGTTCAAGACACGGGCATAGGCATGAACCGCGAGCAGACGGCCCG
>JAISRV010000222.1 GCA_031273445.1 Candidatus Adiutrix sp.
AAGAACATCCTGGTGGCCGGGGGCACGGGCAGCGGCAAGACCACCTTCGTCAACGCCGTGGTTGAGGCCATCAGCCGCCTGACCCCGGAAGACCGCCTGGTCATCATCGAGGACACCACGGAACTGCAACCAAAAAGCGAAAACGTGGTGCAGATGCGTTCCAACAGCAAAGTGAGCATGGAGGATTTGCTGGTGTCCACCCTGCGTCTGCGGCCTGATCGCATTCTGGTCGGCGAAGTGCGCCGGGGCGGCCCGGCCATGACTCTGACCAACTCCTGGAACACCGGCCATGAAGGCGGAGTGGCCACGGTTCACGCCAACAGCGCCCCCGAGGCCATGTCGCGGCTGGAAGAACTGATCACGATGGACGGTTTCGTGCCGGTCAAATCCGCCCTGGCCAGGGCGGTCAATTATGTGGTCTTCATGCGGAAAGAGCGCGGCGTCCGCCGGGTGACCGAAATCGTCGAAATCGGATATGACTCCAAAAATAATGAATACGTCTTCGACTGGAAATACAAGTTCAAAACCGGGGGCCGGAACGGCGCCCCCGATACCATCGCCGCTTAGGCGCAACAAGGAGATTCGCATGAACAGAAGCATCTTTTTCGTCCTGCTGGCTTTAACGGGCCTGGCCGTTTTGCCGGAAATAGCCCTGGCTTCCGGCGGCATCGGCGAGTTCACCAGCCCCCTGGAGAAGGTCATGAACACCATCACCGGGCCGGCCGGCAAGGCCATTTCCATATTCGCGATGGCCGTTTGCGGCGTCGTCTTCATCATCAAGAAGGATGACCTGAGCGGTGGCTTTCAGCTGCTTCTGGGGGTCGTCTTCGGCATTTCCTTCATCGCCTTCGCCTCTTCCATAGTCAACTCCGTCTTCAGCTTTTCCGGGGCCGTACTGTGAGCGAACCCATCCACCGTTCTCTCCATCGCCGGACGACCGTTATGGGCGGCGACCGGGAACTGGTCATGTTCTCCGGGCTGGGCGCGATCCTGACGGCCGCCGGCGGGTTCAGCCTTGTTTCGGCCTTATGCGGCCTGGTCTTCTGGCTGACGGCCCTGTATTGGCTGCGGAGATGGAACAAGGCCGACCCCATGATGCGGCATGTCTGGCTGCGCCATCTCTTCCAGCAGGATTATTACCTGGCCCGCACCAGCCTCTGGCATAAACCGAGGCCCAACAGCCCCTGGAGAAAGGGGAAGTAATGCTCAACCTCAAAGGTTTCCGCAAAAAAGTCAAGGGACTGCCGGAACTGCTGCCCTATCTGCTGCTGGCCGACAACGGCATAGTGGTCAACAAGGACGGCTCCCTGACGGCCGCCTGGGAGTTCAAGGGGCCGGATATGGCTTCGTCCACCATTGCCGAGCTGGATCAGGTGGCGGGCCAGGTCAACCAGGCTTTCATGAAGCTCGGCAGCGGCTGGATGGCCCATGTGGACGCTGTGCGCCGACCGGCCACTTCCTATCCCAAGCCGGCGCTGTCCCATTTTCCCGATCCCGTTTCCCTGATGATAGACGAGGAGCGCCGGGCCTTCTTTACCCGTGAATCGTGTTTTATCACCTCAACTATTTTGACCCTGACCTTCAAGCCGGAGCGAAGTCTGGCCATGGCCATGCTGGGCGACCCGGATACGGTGGACAAGATTTTGGAGGATTTCAAGCGCGATATCCGCGGCTTCGAGTCCATTTTATCCGGAGTTTTGAAACTTGACCGCCTGGACGAATATGAGGATACCGACGTATACGGCCTCAGCCATAACTATTCGGCCCTGCTGTCCCACCTCCAGCAATGCCTGACCGGCGACTTCCGCCCGGTCATGATTCCGCGGCCCTGCCCCATGTTCCTGGACGGGATTCTGGGCGGGCAGGACCTGGTCGGGGGGATGGAGCCGTCCATCGGCGGCAAGCCTTTTAGCGTGGTTTCCATCGACGGCTTTCCGGCCGAGTCGGAACCGGCCATTTTAGAGGTATTGTCGAGTCTGCCGATGGCTTACCGCTACAACACCCGCTTTATTCTGAAAGACAAGCGGGACGCCATAAATGAAATAGAGGAGGCCCGCAAAGCCTGGTCGCAGATGATGATCGGCTGGCTGGACAAGTATTTCAAGAACCCGAATCCGAAGATAAACCGTGACGCGGCCCTGATGAATGAAGACGCGGAAAGGGCTAAAGCCGACGCCCAGGGCGAGCTGATCAGTTTCGGCCACATCAGTTCCACCGTGATTCTGATGCATGAGAACCGGGAATATCTGCAAGAACGGGCTCTTGATGTTCAGAGAGTATTGAGCGGCCTGGGCTTCGGCGCCCGGATCGAGACCCACAACGCCGTCGAGGCCTGGCTCGGCTCGCACCCCGGCAACTGGTGGGCCAATGTGCGGCGGCCGGTGGTCAGCACGCTCAATCTGGCTCATATGCTGCCGCTGTCCGGCATTTGGCTCGGAGAGGCGGTCTGCCCCTGTCCTTTCTATCCCGCGGAGTCCCCGCCGCTGATGCTCTGCACCACTGACGGCACGACCCCTTTCCGTTTCAATCTCCATGTCGGCGATCTCGGCCACACCCTGATCATCGGCCCGACCGGGGCCGGCAAATCGACCTTGCTGGGCCTGATCTGCGCCCAATTCCGGCGCTATCCCAAGGCCCAGATTTTCGTCTTCGATAAAGGCATGAGCATGTTCCCTCTGTGCATGGCCATTGGCGGGACTCATTACGACATTGGCGGGGACGAATCCAAAATGGCCTTCGCCCCGCTGCGGCGCATTGACGAATCCGCGGCCGAACTGGCCTGGGCCTGCGACTGGCTGGACGGGCTCTATCAGGTCCAGGGCGAAAGACTGACGCCGGAAGAAAGGGAGCTGCTGACGACCAAGGTTCTCCAGCTTAAGAATCAGCCCCGGGACAAAAGGCCGCTGAACATATTGCGCAGCATCCTGCCGCCCCATTCCAGGCTGCAAGCCGGGCTGTCCCACTACTGCGACCAGGGTCCCATGGCCAGGCTGCTGGACGCTTCGGACGACAATTTTTCCTTCAGCGATTTTCTGGTCTTCGAGATTGAGGAACTCATGAACATGGGTGAAATGAACATGATCCCGGTTCTTCTATATCTCTTTCGTCGCATTGAAAAAACCCTGGACGGCCGGCCGACGCTTTTGGTGCTGGACGAGGCCTGGCTGATGCTGGGGAACCCCGTCTTCAAGGCCAAAATCAGGGAATGGCTGAAAGTCATGCGCAAGGCCAACTGCGCGGTGGTGCTGGCCACGCAGTCCATGTCCGACGCCTCGCGGGCCAACGTCCTGGACGTTCTGTCCGAATCCTGTCCCACCAGGATTTATCTGGCGAATTATGAAGCCGGGAACGAGACCCAGATCGACCAGTATACGGCTCTGGGCCTGAACCTCAAACAAGTGGAACTGATCGCCCAGGCCCAGGCCAAGCGCGATTATTACGTGGTGACGCGGGACGGCAAGCGGCGGATGATGCAGCTGGCCCTGGGGCCGCGAACTCTGGCTTTAGTCGGCGCATCCGGCAAGGACGACATAGCCGCCATCAAGGATTTCATCAACGAGTTCGACAGCGGCTGGGTCGAACGCTGGCTGAAACACAAACGCGCCGCTTAAGCGGCAAGAGGAATTTTTATGAAAAGCATGAAAAGCATGAAAAGAGTCATTTTTATTTTGGCGTCAACCTTCCTGATGTCTTTGGTTTTGGCCGCTCCGGGCCGGGCGCAGCTGGGCGTGGTTTGCGTCAACTGTTCGGAAATGTGGACGCAGCAGATGGAGCGCGTCACCAGCCTGGAGCAGCTTAAAAACGTGCTGGGCACTTATCACGAAGCCATTATGCAGACCCAGCAGCAGATCGAACTGGTCAGAAACAACATCCAGCAGTACCAGAACATGATCCAGAACACTCTCAACCTGCCGGCCAATCTGCTGGGCCAGCTCAAGGGAGAGTTCAACCGCCTGGCCCAGCTGACCAATCAGTTAAAGGCATTGAAGGGCGATGTCCTGGCCATGGGCCAGGTCTTCGAGAAAGCCTATCCCGGTTTGGACATGCTCAAAAACATGGCCGGCGGCGGCGGCGACCTGAACATCAATGAACTTTGGGACAACTGGTCGAAGGAAATAGACCGGGCCGCCCAGGCCACCTTCCAGCTCACCGGCAGTCAGCTCCAGGACATGGCCGACAACTCGGCGGCTCTGGATCAGCATATCGCCAGCCTTTTAAGCACCCCGGAAGGGCAGATGCAGGCCATCCAGTCCGGCAACTCCCTGGCGGCGGTGCAGATCAACGAATTGCGGCAACTCCGCGCCCTCATGGCCGTCAGCATCCAGTCGGCCACCCAGATGGATATGAAAAAGGAAAAAGAGGAAGAGGTGAGCCGGGAAGTTTGGGGGGCCATATTTAAGGCCGATGATTTTAGCGACGGAGGCGAATGATGACTGAAAAAACGATGAAAAAAACGGATTTGGCGGCTCTGGCGGCCCTGATTCTTCTGTGCGTCGGCGGCGGGCTGGCCCTGGGATTTATTTTCTGGAGCGAACCCGGC
>JAISRV010000241.1 GCA_031273445.1 Candidatus Adiutrix sp.
AAAAATGCGGGCTGACACCGCCCCTACGGGGAGAAAGAAGGAAGAGAAGAGGGCGGCCACAAGAGCCGCCCCTACGGGGAAGGAAGAGGCAGGGAGCGGTTCTCTACAGTCCGCCCCCGGCCGACCAAGAACCGCCCACGGCCAAGATGGGGAAGAAGCACCGCCCGTCGCCGCTTGTTTGAGCCGCAGGCGAGTTGCGGCGGCGGTTGCACACCCCTGGGGGTCCAGGGGGCGGAGCCCCCGGCGCGGGTGGGTCCAGGGCAGGGCCGCGAGGCCCTCCCCTGGCGGGGGTGCGGGGCGCGGAGCCCCGCAATGACGGCTATGACAGGCGGCCCCGCCTGGCCGACCAGGGCGGCCACAAGGGCCGCCCCTACACGGGGGCGCGAGGCGGTTGCCTCGGCGCGGAGCCCCGCAATGACGGCCAGGGGCCGACGGTAGGCCCCGGCCGACCAACAACCAACCGCCTCGCCCCTACGGGAGACAAAAAAATGCACACCCCACACACCTTAAAACTTGACGAAACATGGGACGTGACCTTAAACGAGGCCGGCCATATCGCCGTCATCGCCGCGGACGCGCCTTATGCCACGGCCCAGAACGTGGCCAATGAATGCCGCCTCTTCACCCGCGACGCCTACTTCGCCTATGACCGCGGCATACCTCATTTTGTGGTCGAGCTGGGCCGGCGGCGAACCCGCCTGTCGGCCCTGAAAGCCTACCTTCGACGGGCCGCCCTGCGCGACCCGAAAGTGGCCAAGGTGGCCGCCGTCCGCGTGGACGACTTCGACCGCGAAACCAGAACCCTGAGCGGGGCCGTCACGCTAACCTTAAGGAGCGGCGAAAATGTCGCGCTTAACCTTTAATCCCCTGACCGGGCTGGTCGCTCCGGAGACGGCCGACATCCGCGCCGAAGTGGCGGCCGATTGGGAGCGGGCTTTCAGCGGCGAGGGTCTGCCGCCTCTGAACACCGAGCCGCCCACGCCGGCCGGGCAGTTGATCGACGCCGAAGTCGGCGAGATAGAGGCCAAAAACGCGGACGTCCTCTATCTGGCCAACCAGTTCAACCCTCGTGTCGCCGAAGGCCGCTGGCAGGACGCCCTGGGTTTTATCTATTTTTTGACCCGCAAAATCGACGAGCCCACCGTCGTCGCCTGTCAACTGACCGGCCTAAACGGCACGGCCATCCCTTACGGCGCCCTGGCTCAGTCGGCGGACGGCTTTTATCTGATCTGCAACCACGCTGTGACCATCGGGTCAAACGGCGCGGCCGAGACCACTTTTCGCTGCGCCCAGACCGGCCCGATTGAAATCGCGCCCCATAGCCTCCGAACCATCATCACCACCGTCGCCGGGTGGGACTCCATCGACAACGCGGCCGCCGGGGTCGTCGGCCGCGACCGGGAAACCCGCGCGGAGTTTGAGGCCCGCCGCTTCAATTCCGTGGCCGCCAACGCTCACGGCAGCGTCAGCGCCCTCTACGGCGCCCTGGCCGACCTCAATGGCGTTCTGGATGTTCGGGTGCTGGAAAACATAGGTCCCGCCCCTGTGGTCAAATATGGCGTCGCCGTGCCTGGCCACGGCGTGACCGTCTGTATTTACGGCGGGGAAGACGCCGACATCGCCGAAATAATTTACCGCAAAAAAGACGCCGGCTGCGACACGGGCGGCAACGCCAATATCGTTTATGAGGCGGCCGATTACAGCGACGCGGTTTATCAATATAAAATCATGCGGCCGACGCCGGTCAACTTTTGGCTGAAGGTCGTCCTGGGCGCGGGCACGAGCCTGACCCCGGCCCTCACGGCGGCCATTAAAACGGCTCTAGTCGATGACTTTTATGGCCGCAACAGCGCCAGCTCCAACCCGCGCGTAGGTCTGGCCCAGACGGTTTACGCCTCACGTTTTTATATCGCCGTCATGAGCCTGCCGGATGTGCGCGATCTGCACTCCATCCAAGCCGCTTTGGGCGCCGGCGCCTCCGGCTATGCCGATGTTATCACTATTAACGGCAACCAGGAGCCGGTTTTCAGCGTCGACAATATTACAGTGACCGTCCAGGCGGCCTAACCAGGCAACCGCTCGCCCCTACAGGAGACAAAAAATGACCACCTGGCCTGACTGGCGCAAAATGATCGACCTGAGAGAGCGCCGCAACATCAGAAACATGAAGCCCTACACTATTCAAAGCCAATATTCGGCCTCAAAGCGAATGCTGACCCTGGCCCGGGGCTTTCAATATCGTCTGGAGCCGACCGCCGACGCGAAGCTGTTTTACGACAAGATGTTCAACATCATGACCGCCGAGGGCGAAGGGCTGGACAACTGGGGCCGCATCCTGGCCATCGGCCGCGCCATTGAGGACAACAGCGTCTCCATCACCCTGACCGATGAATATTACCGGCTCTTATTGCTCTATAAAGCCCTGGCCAACATCAGCCGCTCAGACGCGGAGTCGCTCAACCATCTGCTGGCCACGCTCATGGCCACGGGCGTCGGCGGTTTTACGGCGGCCGCCTATGTCCTGGAAGTGGACACGATGGTCATCCGCTGGGTGTTCGAGGATTTTTTGAATGAAACTCAACTGGCCGTCTTCAAGGTCGCCGGAACCCTGGCCAGGGGCGGCGGCGTGGGCTGGGAGCTTTACGCCGTCAACCCCAATCAGGTCTTCGGCTTCGACGGCTCGGGCCTACAGCCGTTTAACCAGGCCCCCTTCGCGCCCGATGCGGCCCTGGTCGACGGTTCGTAAGGCGGCCCCGCCGGCCGACCAGGCCCCGGGGGCAACGAAAAACAAGAGGGCAACCACAAGGGCCGCCCCGACAGGAGACAAAAAATGCCGATCCCCACGCCGCCTTCAGCCATATTTAAACGGCCCTTCGCCGCCGCCGGCCAAAAACAAACCATCCCCGACACGGCCTCCCTGCCCGGCCGGGCCTCGCTGACGGACGGCTTCCCGCCCGTGAGCCAACTGCCCCTCAACCAGGGCGGCCTGGCCCCCAACCGGCTGGACTTCAACGGCCTTTTCAACATGCTCTCGGCCTTCGCCTTCTGGCAGCAGTCCGGCGGCCTCTTCGCCTACTCCGCCGGGCTCAATTACGCGCCGCCCGCCTGGGTCGTCGCCGGGGCGCCCGCCCCCGGAAGGCTGTGGTGGTGCCTGGCCCCGAACGGCCCGGAAACCGAACGCGGCCCGGTCGCGCCCGGCACGGACGAGGCCGTCTGGCAGGATTTTTTCGCCTTCCTGGCCGGCGGCGGCGGCCTCCCTGCCGGAACCCCGGTCGGCGCGGTCGTCATGTTTCCCGTCCCGACCGCGCCGGCAGGCTATCTGCCCTGCGACGGGTCGTCTTTCAGCGCCGCGGCCTACCCGAAACTTTACGCGCTTTTGGGTAAAACCGTCACCCCCGACATGCGCGGGCTTTTCCCGCGCGGCTACGACCCGGCCGGGCTTCGCGACCCCGACGGGGCCGGCCGGGCCATCGGCTCGACCCAGGCCGACGCGATCAAAAGCCACGACGTGGCCGCCTATGCCGGGGAGACGGCGGGCAGTTTCCTGGTCAACGCTTCAAGCGGGCCGTTAATTTTGCGGGAAGCCGTCGTGGGCACGCCCATGACCTACTACGGCGCGGCCCGCTATAACGGCGCGGAGGAAACCCGGGCTAAAAACATGTCTTTACTTTTCTGCATCAAACACGACTGAAAGGCGAGGCCATGATCGTGAATTTTCAATACGCGCCGCCGAGCGGGCCTTTAAGCGGCCGGTCTTTTGAGCGGCAGACAGAAATAGGCTTCAACGAACTGGGCCAAAGGATAGAGCTTATCCGGGCGGAGGCGGCCTCGGCCCTGAATATGGCCCAGGCCGCCCAGGCCGCCGCCGCCTACGCGGAACAGACGGCCGCCCAAGCCGTCGCCTTGGCCGATGCGGCCCAAACCAGGGCCCAGGCGGCCCAAAACGCGGCGGCCACGGCGCTGGCCACGGCCGAAGGGGCGGCGAGCCGGGCCGAGGCGGCTTACGATTTGGCCGCTCAGGCCGACACGGCCGCCGGCGCGGCCGGGAACGCGGCCGCGGCCGCCGTGAGCGCGGCCTCGTCCGCCCAGGCGGCGGCCGGCGCGGCCCAAAGCGCGGCCCAGAGCGCGGCGGCCACGGCCCAATCGGCGTTGGCCGCGGCCCAGTCCCTGGCCAACGCCGTCTCGGTCGAGCCCGCGCCGGACACCCTGGCCCAGAGAGACGAAGGCGGGCGGGTGAAAACAGCCCCGCCGGCCGCCGGCGACGACTCCGTCAACCAGGCCCTTTTAAATTTTACGACAAATGAAACCTGGACGGGCGGCTATGGGATAGACGGAAAGAAGATCTACCGCAAGGTCGTCGCGCTGGGGCTGCTGCCCAATAACGGGCAAAAAATAGTGCCGGCCGGCCTGACCGATCTTGAAGCCGTGATCCGTCTTTACGGCTGGGCGGCCATCCCCGGCCAGGATGAGATGCTGCCGCTGCCGTACGTCGGCGCCCTGAGCGACAGCGTCAAATTAGCCTACCAGGACGGCTCAGTTCTGCTGCAGACCTGGGGCTCCAGCACCTCCGTCCGTGAGGGTCAGGCCGTAGTCGAATTTACGAAGACCGCCGAGTGATAAGGAGGGGCGAAGTTATGCAATATTACGCGTTTGACGATCAGGGGTTTTTTGCCGGCGCGGGCCAGGCCGAGCCGGGGGACGTGCCGGGCAGTTTTATAATGCCCCACAACTCGACGACCACGCCGCCGCCGGAGGGGGCCGGGGCAACCGCCCCGCCGGGGCAATATCGCCTGGGGCCGGGCGGGGCCTGGCTGGAGGCGACGATAGCGGAACGCGCCGCCCTGCGCCGGGCCGGGATTGAGGCCGAGCTGGCGCGGCTGGACGCCAAGGGCGTCCGGGCGGTCATGGCCATTAACGCCGGCACGGGCACGGCCGAAGACCTGGCCTGGCTGCAAAAGCTGGAGGGCAAGAAGGCGGCGCTGCGGCGGGAACTGGCGGCTCTCGATGAGTGAGGAACTGGAACGGGAAATTCGGAGTCTACTGTTGCAGCTGGTGGAGCTTAACGCCGCGCTGCGCGAGCGCTGCCCGCATCACGCGGCCAAACTGGAAGAACACGAAAACGACATTAACGGCGCATTTAAGGCCATCCGCAAGCTTACCCAGGACGTGACCAGGCTGACGGTCATCTCCGCCCTGCTGATGCCGGTGATCACGGCCGTCCTGGTCAAATATTTCGTAAAGTGACCAGGGCCAGGGCTCCGCCCTGGACCCCGGATGCTCCGCATCCGATCCGCAGGGTCGGAGTAGGCGGGCTCTCCCGCTCAGCCGGGGCGATCATTGCGGGGCAGGCGACCCGCCCCGGCCGACCAACAACAAACCGCTGAGGAGGCGAGTCCATGGGTTTTAAATTATCATTATCGTCACGCGGCCGGCTGGCCGACGTGCATCCTGATTTAACGCGGGTGGTCGAGCGGGCCATTGAGATTACTGATGTTGACTTCCGTGTCGCCGAAGGCCTGCGCAGCCTGGAACGGCAAAAGCTCAACGTCAAAAACGGCGTCTCCAAAACCTTGCACAGCAAGCACCTGCGCCAGCCGGACGGCTACGCTCATGCCGTGGACTTGTACCCGCTGGACGCCGACGGCAAGCTGGTGCTGGACTGGGGCAGCCCCTGGCCTGGGCGGCCTTGGGCCGGCGTCAATTGGGCCATGAAGACGGCGGCGCGTGAGCTGGATATTGCAATCGTCTGGGTCGGCGACTGGCCCAAATTCCGCGACGGGCCGCACTATGAGCTGGCTTGATATGCGGGCGCTGCGGGGTCTGTTCGTCGGCGGCCGCCGCTCCACCTGCTCCCTGGGCCGGGTGGCCTTCTGGCTGGTCTTCGGCTTGGCCGTCTATTTCTGGGTGGTCAGGCCGCCGGAAGCCTTTCCGGAGAGCCTGGAGAGCGCGCTGGGCTATTTGCTGATGTATAACCTGGGCGGCAAGGCCATAAACCGGGTCAAGCCGTATCAAGCCACATCAAATATGATTAAATCTGATCAAATCATATCAAAGAGAGGAGCCGCCGATGACGACGAAACTTAAACTGGCCGCCGGGCTGATCGGGCTGGCCGCCGCGCTCGGCGGCTGGCTCTATGTCCAGGCCCTGCGCTCCGACAACGAGCGCCTGGAGGCGGCGGCCGCGCTCGCCCAAGCCGAGGCCGCCGGCCTTAAACAAGAACTGGCCGCGGGTTACGCGGCCCTGGCCGCGAGAGAAACCGCACGGCTGGCCCTGGCCGCCGAAACCGAAACCCTGCGCCGCCAACTGGAGGAGGTGTACGACCATGACGATACGGCTAAAACTTGGAGCAACGATCCTCTGCCTGACGCCGTTTATCAGCGGCTGCGCCGGTAACGCTCCGGCCCGGCCCATGCTCCCGCCGGCGGTCTACCTGCAAAGCATCCCGGAGCCGAAACTTGAGGGCAAAACCAACGGCGCCCTGGCCGCCTGGGCCATCGCCCTGCGCGAGGCCTTGCGGCAAGCCAATGGGGACAAGGCCGCGCTTAAGGAGTGGGCGGCTGCGTATACTGAAAAACTTCCCGCCAACCCGTAATCTTATTGTATTTTCCCGAAGGAAGGCGGCGGCCAGTCAATGCTTGCCGCCGCCCGGTTTTGAAGGATATTTTAGGCAGGGTAATTTCAGGCAAGATATATAGGCGTGAAAAGGGCAACTCTGGTCGCTTCTTTTTGAAAGGGGCAAAAAGCTAAAACTACTGTGGCTATGAAATATAATCATCAATCAAGGCCGGTCAAGGGCCGGGAAAGGAAATTTAGTTTTCCGAATGTAAATGCCCGGCTGGGCCGGCGGGGTCGCAGCCGGGCTAAAAAGGGGTTAAGCCTATTGAGCTTAACCCCTTGATTTAAGTGGTCGGGACGACTGGAGTTGAACCAGCGACCCCCTGAACCCCATTCAGGTGCGCTACCAGACTGCGCCACGTCCCGCAACAACTGACTATATTGAAATAGACCGCCCATGTCAAGAGCTTTCTGAGGCGAATGCGTCCGCCGCCTTGGCGACGCCCCGGCCGACCAGCAACCGTCCGCCCGTCAAGCCGCCCCACTAGGAGCGGGGCGGCTTGAATTGGATGGGGACGGTCAATTCCAGGGTGTTGAGTGAAAGTTCTTTGGGCATGGCGGAAAAGGGGGAGCAGCGTTTGAGCAGGGCCATGGCTTCCTGGTCCAGCACGGGCTGGCCGGAGCTTGCGACCATATATGAAGACAGCACCGCGCCGCTGCGGTTGACGGTGAAGGTCACGGTGACCACTCCGCCCGTTCGTTTAGAGGCGGCGGCGGGCGGGTATTTTTTTAGCCGGTTTAGTTTGGCGGCTATCCTTGATTTATAGACTCTCAGCGCGTCGGCGTCGCCCTGGCCGGTTCCGCCGCCCTGCCCGCCCTGGCCCGAGCCCGGGCCGCCGCCGGTCAGGGCGGCGTTTTCGTCGGGGTTGGCCCTGGGTTTGGGGGCTGGTTTTTTCGCCGGTTTCGGTTTGGTTTCCCGCGGCTTGACTTCTTCGGCGGGCGGCTCAGGGGCCGGGGCCGGCGCCGCCTCCTCCGAAGCGCTTGAAATGATCTGGGCCGGGTCAAGCGGCTCCGGCTCGGGCTCCGGCTCGGGTTCAGGCTCGGGCTCCGGCTCGGGTTCAGGCTCCGGCAGAGGCTCGTCTTCGGCCGCCGCCTCCCCGCCGCCGGGACTGCCGCCGTCGGGGTCGTAGCGGACGAATTCCATGACCGCCAAGGGCTTATAGGCCGACGGCGGCTGGGCCCGGCCCCAGCCGATCAAGAGCAAAATGACGGCCAGGTGCAGCAGCACGGCCGCGATCAGCGCCGGCCAGAAGACCCGTCGGCCATAATATGGTTTCGCGCTCGCCGACAATTTTTACCTCACGGGGTCTGCCGCCGGCGGGGCGCCGGGGTCCGCCGCCGGGGCGCCGTGATCCGCCGTCGGCGTCGCCTTGCCGGCCTTGACGTCGGTCACCAGCGTGACCCGGGCGAAGCCGGCCTGGCCCAGTTCGGCCATCAGCTCCATCATCCGGGCGTATTTCACCTCGCCGTCGCCTCTGACGTAAACTTCGCCGGTTTCGGATTCCCGGGCCAGGGCTTGGAAGCGTTCATGGCGGCCCAGGTTCGGCAGCTCTTCCTTGTCGATAAAGACCCGGTTTTGGGCGTCCATACTGACGATGGCCGGATTTTCCGGCCGGGGCATGGGGTCGCCGCCGCTTTTGGGCAGGTTCACGCGCACCCCGCCCAGCATGAGGGGCGCGGTGACCATGAAGATTATCAGCAGCACCAGCATTATGTCGATAAACGGGGTCACGTTGATGTCGGAAATGGGGCCGAAGTCTTCAACCCCGTCGATCAGCTCTCTGGCGTCCATGTCGCCCCTCCGTTTGCGGCCCGGCTGAAGTGAGCCCTGGCCAGGCGGTTGCCGACCAGGCCGACGCCGGTTAAAGCTTCTTTGGTTATTTTTTTCAAAACGCCGGTTATTTTATTGTAGGCGATCACCGCCGGTATGGCCGCCGCCAGGCCCATCGCGGTGGCGAACAAAGCCTCGGCGATGCCCGGGGCGACCACGGCCAGGGTGGTTTCCCCTGTGGCCGCGATGCCCACAAAACTGTGCATGATGCCCCAGACCGTGCCGAACAGGCCGACAAAGGGGCTGACCGCCCCCACGGTGGCCAGGAACATGGCCCCGCCGCCCAGCCGATCCATGAGCCCGGCCAGTTCCGAGCGCATGGCCCGTTCCACCCTCTCGCGGTAGTCGCATCTGGTTTCGTGGCCGGCCAGGTCGCGGCTTTCGGCCTGCCCGGCTTTGACGATGGGCGCGGTCAGAGAGGGGAATGATTTCAGCTCCACGGCCTGGTCGGTTTTAGCGGCCGCCCTTTTAAAAAGCAGGATGTTGCGGCTGGCTTTTTTCAGGAGATAAGTCTTTTCAAAAATGACCACCCAACTGGCCACCGAGGCCAGCAGCAAAAGCAGCATGACCCCCTGCACCACCGGGTCGGCGTGAAGGAACATCTCTTTGATGGAGATATTGCCGGCGGTGGGGTCATTGGCCGCCACGGAGGCGGTCAGCCGGGTTTCGGTTTCGGCGCCGCCGGGGGCCGCCTCCGGCCCCGCCGCTTCCGGCGTCGGCGCCGCTGTTGCGGCCGCCGTTTCCGGCCCGGCCGGGGGCGAAGCCGAATCGGCGGTCAGGCGGGCCGGGCTTTCAGTTGGGTTGGTCGTATCATCCGCAGCCATTGAAGCCTCCAATATGAATTAAAACATGTCGCCGGCCTGGGCGCTTTTAAAGAGGGTCCACAGGAAGAAGGGCCCGCCCAGGAGCGCGGTGATTATGCCGATGGGGATTTCGGCCGGGGCCAGCACCAGCCGGGCCGCCAGGTCGCACAGCGCCAGAAAGCAGCCGCCGGCGAAAAAGACCGCCGGCAAGAGCAGTCTGTGGGACCAGCCCAACCACAGGCGGCAGACGTGGGGCGTCATCATGCCGACGAAGCCGATCGGCCCGCTCAGGGAGACCACCGCGCCCACGATGACGGAGGCGGTCACGAACAGTTCGACTTTGGCCCGGCCGACTTTGACGCCCCGGCTGGCGGCCAGTTCTTCCCCGGCGGTCAGCAGGTCGATTTCCGGGGCCATGATCCAGATGGCGGCCGCCCCCGCCGTCACGATGAAGCCGAGGTCGGCCAGGCGGGCCGTTTCCAGGCCGGCCAGGGAGCCCATCAGCCAGTGCATGATGCGCAATGAATCATGGGAGTCGCTCAGATACTGGACGAACATGACCAGGCTGGAGAAGAAAAAGTTGATGATCACCCCGGCCAGGAGCATGACCGAGGTCGAGAAGCCGCCTTTGGCCCGGGTGACCAGATAGACCAGGGTCATGGACAGCCCCGCGCCCGTCAGCGCCGCGGCCAGGCCGCCCAGGCCGCCCAGGAGGCCGGCGCCCAGCCAGAAATAGATCGAGGCCCCTAAAGAAGCGCCGCTGGATATGCCCAGCGTGAAGGGGGTGGCCAGGGGGTTGCGGAACAGGGCCTGGAAGACCATGCCGCTCATCGACAGCCCCGCGCCGGCCAGAAAAGCGGCGGCGGCGCGGGGGGCCCTGAGCATCCAGAAGACTTCTCCGTCGGGGTTGCCCGGCTGCCAGACCGCTTCAAAGGGGATCAGGCTCAGGCCCCAGAAGGGGCTGGCCAGGGTCAGGCCCAGGCTGAAGAGCGTCAGCGCGATTATTTTCCAGAGGCGCGTGTTGTTCGTCATTCGGCCAGCACCACGGGCCCCCCGGTCACGGGGTGGGTCAGGAAAATAAATTTATGCTGATAAGCCGTCTCCAGCACCGCTTCTTCCAGGAGGCCCGAGACGTCGCCGAAAAAAACCCGCCGCCCCTCTTTCAAGGCCAGGGCCAGGCCGCCGCTGCCCAGAGGGTGGTTGAGGTCATGGGTCACGGTGATCATGGTCAAGCCTTCCTGGCGGTTGAGTTTTCGCAACAGGGCGCTGAGTTCGGAGGCGTGCCTGGGGTCAAGAAAGGAGGCCGGCTCATCGAGGAGCAGCGCTTCCGGGCTCTGGGCCAGGGCCGCGGCCAGATAGGCCTTTTGCCTCTCGCCTCCGGAAAGCGTTTTTAGATGACGCCCGGCCAGTTCGCCCATTCCCGTCAATTCCAGGGCGCGCTCGACCGCCAGCCGGTCGCCGCGATTGAGGCCCGAAGCGGAGGCGGCGTAAGGGTAGCGGCTCAGCCGCATCAGTTCCCGCACGGTGAAGGGCGGAATCCAGCCGCCGGCCTGGGGCACGTAGCTGATGAGGCGGGCCAGCTCTTTCTGGCCGTATTTATTCAGATGGCGGCCTTTGACGAAGATGTTCCCGGTCAGGCGGCCCCGGTCATGCAGCCGGAGGATGCATTTCAAAAGGGTCGATTTGCCGGCGCCGTTGGGCCCTATGACCGAAAGGTATTGACCGGGCTGGAGTTCGAAGGAAAGGTCCTTCAAAATCGCCGGGCCGCCGAAAGA
>JAISRV010000243.1 GCA_031273445.1 Candidatus Adiutrix sp.
CAAAAGGCTCTCGATCTGATCAAAAATATCAAGATGTAGCCAGTAAAAAATCAGACATATTGATTATCATCTTTATTTCATTATATTTTTATTTGCCAAGCGCCGGAACTTCAGATTAATTAATTATTATTTTTAGAGCTTAAAATCACCTCATTGTTCCTAAAAACCCCCTGGCTGGGCAAAAATCACATTTTTTGCCCAGCTGCGGCCCCGGGCCTGACGCGCGGCGGCTCTCCGGCTTTCAGAAGAGAAACATGGCTTTCAGCTCGCCGGAGTGGGTGGTGGTGGTCTGGCCGATGGCGGTGTTGTAGTTGGCTTCCACGGTCCAGCCTGACTCGAAGGGCAGGTTCAGGGAGAGACCCAGGTCCAGGTTGTTCCGGTCGAGCTTGTCGCCCGTGGACAGAAAGCCGTAGCCGCTATTGTCGGCCATAAAAACGCCGTCGGCTTTGCCTGCGCGGTCGCCGTCAATTCGGGAATAGCCGGCCGCCCCAGCCACTCTGGGCCCGGAACGGTCTTCCTGCCAGGCGAGTTCCGCGCCGAGCTTCGAACGGTGGATGTTCTGCCGGTCGCTGTCCACGCCAAGGGAATAGGCCGCAAAGCGTTCCTGATATGACCGAACGTCCAGTGAAAAATATTCATAGGACAGGCCGGGCCGGATGTCCCAGCCGGCGCCCAGCGCGAAACTGCGGCCCGCCGAAGCGCCGACGCGTAAAGTGTTTCCGGAATAGTCCGTCTCGTAAATCTCGTCTCTGACGCGCCTGGTCTGGCGATAATCGTTCCAGTCATATCCGGCCAGGGCGCCCGCTTCGATCTCGTAAGGCAGAACCAGGCCGCCGTAAAGCATGGCGCTTAATACCGAGCCGCTGTTCTCGACGCCGCCGCCGTCGTATTTGGGCCAGGCCGCGGACATGGCCAGCCCCAACAGGGAGCTGTCGAAATTCCAGTCATAGCCCAGGGCCACGCCGGGAGTTTTGAGGTCGTAGCCTGACCTGCCGTCGCCGCCGTCCTGATCGGCGAGACTGTAGAAGGGGCCGCCCCAGAGACGCCCGACCGAATCGGGATAGTCGCCGGCCGAGTAGGGATTGTCGAGTTTCGCCAATTGATTCAGGCCTCGCCGGGATTGGCGCATGACCTCATCCCAGCCCTGCGCGGCGACGACCATGGCGCCGGGGGCGGTGACGGCATAGTCTCCGGCCCGCTCACGGTTGCGCCAGGGGTTATGGCCGGCCAGGTTCAGCTTTTGGCCGGAATCGTCCCAGGTCAGCCTGTAGCCGGAATAATCATAGATGCCCATGCTGAAGGCCGCGTCATGGCCGCCGGCCGGAACCGAACTTTGATTCACGAATTCCCCGCCCGGGTCGAAGCGGGCCAGTTCCAGCACCGGGGTTTCGCCCGTTCCGTATTCCCGCCCATAGATAAAATCATGTTCGGCCACAATGAAGTCGACGGTGCTGCCCGCGGCCAGGTTGAAATTATTGGCCGACAGTTTAGCGATGTTTCCGCCTTCGACCGGAACCATAACGATGCCCGCCCCGGCCTCGACCGCGAAACGGTTCACCTTCACTTCGGCGGAAGAACCGAAAGCGGTGACGCCCCCGGCCATGGTCATATTGATCAGGCCGCGGCCGATGTTCAGCTCCTCCTCTCTGTCGCCGTAACCCGCGGCGGCGGGCCGGGCGCCGTAACCCAGGACGGAGCCGTTCAGAGTTATCCGGAAGGCGTCGTCAAGGTTGTTTGTGGCCCTGCCGTCTGCGTCCGCCAGTTTGCCGAAGGTCAGTTCGGTCGCTCTATCCGTGCCTCGCCCGAGATCGTCATAGTCCGAGATTATGTCGCCGGTTATGGCGGCGTCGCGCATGACGTTAATTTGTTCGACGTGGGCGTTGGGGGAGATGTAGACGGCATTGCGGCCGGCCGCGAGCGAGCCCGTCAGATCAAAGTTTTTGACCAGGGGACCCGCCAGCAGGGTCGCCGCGTAGCTCAACTCGAGGTCGGCGCCGGCATATTCGTAATAGGATGACTGTTCCGGGTCGCCAAGCAGGTTTCGGCCGAGGTCGAAGCGAACCGCGTCGCCGTTATAGGCCAGAGCCTCGATGCGGCCCCGGTTCGTCAGGCTGCTGCTGTTGCCGTAGGCGAAGAGAGCTCCGATGCCGTATAGGCCGTTGACCTGAACCGTAACGCCCGGATTGACGATAATGTTGTTTCTTACGCCGTCGGAACGAATGCCCCCGCCGCCGACGCCGTTGGCCATAATATCGGCCGCCTGATAGACGGTATTGTCGCTGCCGAAAACATGCAGGCCCAAGCCGTAAGAGCTCAGGTTTTCACGGCCGTCGATATAGGTGCCGCCGCCGGCGTCCCGCGCGAAATAACCCTGGGTGTTGGTGACTACGCCGCCGTCAGTGTAGATCGACCGGCCGAAAAAGTCGCGCAGATCAATATCGTAGCCGATATCATTCAGGGCCGCCAATTCCGCTTCCATGAAGCCGGAATAATTGCGGAACTGTCGATGGGTCATCAGACCGTTGACGAGGCCGAAGTGGGATTTGACCTGGTTGGAGGCGTTATCCATGGGAATGTCGCGTGGCGCGCCGTCGCCGTAAACACGGGAGGCGATGGGCCCCTGAAAAACCCATTGACCGCCGACCCGGTTGAGGTAGTCGTCAAATGGGGATGATTCAGACGGATCGTCAGCCAGGGAGGAAATGCCCAGGGCATGGCCCAGCTCGTGGATCATGACGCTTTCAAGATTCCAGGAACCGCCCAATTGGGAGTTCCGGTTCAGGGTAAAGGGCAGGCGCCCGATGACGACCTCGGCGTGGTGATCCAGGCCGTCAGTGTCGGTCACGGCGCCCCCGTGGGCCAGGACATAGTTGGTCGCCGCGATGTAATAGTCGCCGGAGCCGTTGGTCAGGACTACAGGGGCGGCGCCGGCGTTCTCTTCATTATTGGTCGTCACATAAATGACGACCGTCTCCGACGGCGCGCCATCGGGCATGAGGCGTTCGGCCCAATACTGAGTGGCCCGGATCAGGGCGTCGCGTTCGGCCTGATTCATATCCCAGGCGGCTTGCTGGTCGCCTGGGTCGGCGACCTCGTGGAAGACAAGCCGGAAAACCGTATGCCCGGAAAAATTCTTGATGTCCGCGGTCGTGGCGGCTTGGCCTGTTGAAGCCATGACCAGAAGCAACAGCCCCAAAATGGCGGCCGCGAGTTTGCCTGATTTAAATTTCGCTTTCATTTTGTCTCCGTTCCATTTTTCTGCCCAGAGGCTCCACGGCCTGACCGGGGCGGCGAGCGTCGTCTGTTGCGGGGAAACAGGGCCATGTCTGGCGGCGTTGATTCTCAGGATGAACCTGAAGTTGATTGTTAAATTTGCTCAAATTGACTAATTTTAAATATAATTATATAGAAAATAATAATAAAAGTCAACTTTTATGTCTTACTTTATATAGTATGTTATAATTATAGGGCACATTATCTGGTGATTCTTGAAGAGCGCCTGAAAGAGGATTGAGGAGAAAAGTTTTCCAATCCCAAAGAGCCTTGACGAAGGATTGGAAACTTTTGGCGTATGACGCTCGGTTTGATGGTTCAGATGCGGAAGGAAAGCGAAAGGTATCGCTGTTCGCCAGAACTGCGATTATGATGTCGCATTGCGCCGACTAATGGGAAAGAGAGCGAAAGAGATATCCATTCGTCAGAACTTGCGGGAGACGTAAGCCGCCGCCGCGGCGCTGAACAAAGGCGCGTCAGGCTGCTGCTGGCTGGTTGGGCCGGGCCGGTTATTTTTGAAGGAAGGCGGCGTCAGGCCGGAGCTGGTTCCGTTTTTGGGAAACATGGGCGGCCCCTGCGGCCTTTCCGGCGCGCGCTGATTTTCCTCCGCGTCCAGGGCCACGGACATCATCAGTTTGATGCGGTTGAGCTGATTGACTTCGCTGGTTCCCGGATCATAATCCACGGCCACCAGGTTGGCCCGGGGATAGCGGCGTTTCAGCTCCTTGACGACGCCTTTGCCGGTGATGTGGTTGGGCAGGCAGCCGAAGGGCTGGAGGCACAGAATGTTGGGAATGCCTTTTTCTATCATCATGGCCATGTCGGCGGCCAGGTACCAGCCTTCGCCATATTGGTTGCCCAGGGAAAGTATGCCTTCGCCGGCTTTTTTAAGCTCTTTAAAGGTCTGCAGGCAGCCGAAGCGGGGGTGTTTGGCCAAAGCTTTGCGCATGGGTTTTCTGGCGCGCTCGATCATATGGATCAGCCACAGAGAAACCCACTTGCGCATACGGCTCCCGGCCAGGGTATCGGCGCGGAATACGTCGTCGTAGAGACAGTACATGAAAAAATCGGTCAGCTCCGGCAAGACCGCCTGTCCGCCCTCGGCCTCGACCACTTCAATGGCGTGATTGTTGGCTTCGGGGTGGAAGTTGATGAGAATTTCGCCGAGGATTCCGACTTTAGGCCGATCCGCGGGCTTGAGGTTCAGGGCGGCGAAGTCTTCGACCATGGCGCGAACGTCTTTTCTGAAAGCCTTCGCGTCTCCGGACTCCACTATGCGCGCCGCCTTGATCGACCAGCGGTCATAGAGTTTTTGGGCTTCGCCGGGCGCCGTTTCATAGGGCCGGGAGGCCAGGAGAAGACGGTTGAGCAGGTCGCCGTAGAGAAGGGCCAGGAGGATGCGCTTTATCATGGCCCGGTCGACCTTGACGCCCTCGCTGCTTTTGCTCTGGGCCAGACTGAAAGGCCAGACCGGCACATGCCCCATATCGCATTCTTCCAGGGCCCGGCGCAGAAAGCCGACGTAGTTGGTGGCGCGGCAGCCGCCGCCGGTCTGCGACATCATCACCGCCGTGCGGCTTAAGTCATAACCGCCGGTTTTAAGCGCATGAAGAAGCTGGCCGATGGAAATCAAGGCCGGGTAGCAGGCGTCATTGTTGACGTGGCGCAAACCTTCTTCAATGGCTTCGCGGGAGACTTTGGGCAAAATTTCCAGCCTGTAGCCGGAAGGCGCCATGGCCGGGGCCAGGAACTGCCAGTGGGCCGGGGACATCTGCGGGGCCAGAATGGTATATTCCGAGACCTTGTCGGCCGTTATTTTCACCGGCTCATAGCGATAGGTGCGGGTGACGGCGTTGGCGGTGCGGCTGCGCCGCCTTTCTTTGATGGCGGCCAGGAGCGAGCGGATGCGGATGCGGGCCGCGCCGAGGTTGGCCCCTTCGTCGATTTTCAATAAAGTGTAGACTTTGCCGGCGTCTTCCAATATTTCTCTCACCTGGTCGGTGGTGATGGCGTCCAGACCGCAGCCGAAGGAGTTGAGCTGCACCAGCTCCAAATTCTCGCGCCGGGCCGTCACCAGGGCGGCGCGATAGAGGCGGGAGTGAGGAATCCATTGGTCGAACATGCGCAATTTCGAGTCGGCCGGGGCCAGGTGGTCCACCGAGTCGCAGGTTAAAACCGCCAGGCCGTTGGAGGCGATGACGTCGGAAATGCCATGGTGCACTTCAGGATCGATATGGTAGGGGTGTCCGGCCAGAATAACCCCGGCGCCGCCGTTCTTTTTGAGGTAATTCAAGGCGCGTTCGCCGGCGGAGTGAATGTCGTCCCGGTGCCTGGCCAATTCGGCGTAGGCCGCCTTCAGCGCGGCCTTGACGTCGTCCGGTCTGACGCGGAACGGGGCCAGTTCCGAGGTCAGCGCCCGGGCCGTTTTAGCCGGCGCGGTCAGGTCGATAAAGGGGGCGATGAAGGGCAGGCCCTTTTCATTTATGACGTCCATATTCAGACGAATCAGTTCGCCGTAGCTGCCGACCAGAGGGCAGTTGTAGCGGGCGTCGGTGGCGTAAGGCGCGGGAATGTCCAGCGGCATGGAGGGCAAAAAAATGAAATCAGGCCGCCTTTCAACCAGTTCCAGAACATGGCCGTGAACCAGTTTGGCCGGGTAGCAAACCGTCTGCGAGGGAATCGTGTCCAGGGCCTTGTTGAACATATCTTTGGAAGAAGGCGGCGACAATTCGACCCTGAAGCCCAGATGAGTAAAAAAAGTGAACCAGAACGGATAATTGTCATAAAGGCCCAGGACCCTGGGGATGCCCACCACCCCGCGGGCTTCAGCCGGCAGAAGAGGTTTGTAGACTTCAAACAGGCGGTATAAGTTCCATTTGAAAAGGTTGGGCAATTCGTTGAATTCCGCGGGCGGACTTTTGGCCAGCGACCCGATGGCCGGTATTCTGGCCAGGGCGGCGGAAATTTCGCCGAGGCGGGCCCGGTTGGCCAGGGCGTCGATCTTGTCGGCGGCGTTGCTTTTGGTCGAAGCTCCGCGTTCGCAGCGGTTGCCGGAGATGAACAGGCGGCCGTCTGAAAAACGGTTGACGGTCAATAGACAGCGGTTTTCGCATTTGCCGCAGCGGGTGTTCTTGGTGGCGACGCCGAAGCCGGGCAGGGTTTCCGGGCTGATGAGCGTGGATTCGCCCGGCTGGTCGTGAAAATGTTCTTTGGCCAGAAGGGCCATGCCGAATGCGCCCATGAGGCCGGCGATATCCGGCCGCACGACCTCGCGGCCGATGGACAGTTCAAAGGCCCGCAAAACCGCGTCGTTGAAAAAGGCGCCGCCCTGGGCCACGACCCGCCCGCCGAGGTCCTCGGGGCGGCTGATGCGGATGACCTTGTAGAGCGCGTTGCGGACGACCGAATACGAGAGGCCCGCGGAAATATCGCCGACCGGCGCGCCTTCTTTCTGGGCCTGTTTGACCTTGGAGTTCATGAAGACGGTGCAGCGGCTGCCCAGGTCCACGGGACGCGCGGCGGTCAGGGCGGCCTGGGAGAAGGCGGCCGCGTCCAGCCCGAGAGTGCGGGCGAATGTTTCCAGGAAGGAGCCGCAGCCCGATGAACAGGCTTCATTGAGCATCAGGCGGTCGATGACCCCGTTCTTGATGGAGAGGCATTTGATGTCCTGCCCCCCGATATCGACGATGAAGCTGACTTCCGGCTCGAAAAAAGCGGCGGCTTTATAGTGGGCCACGGTTTCCACTTCGCCCACGTCCACGCCCAGGGCGGACCGGATCAGGCCTTCGCCGTATCCGGTCGCCCCGGACCTATATACGGTCAGACGGCGCGGCATGACTTCATAGAGTTCGGTCAGCGCGCGGAGGACCGATTTAAGGGGATTGCCGCGGTTGTGGCTGTAGAAGGAATGAAGAAGCCGGCCCTCATTGTCGAGGGCCACCAGTTTGGTGGTGGTGGAGCCGGCGTCCAGGCCCACGAAGATGCCGCCTGTTTCCGGCCAGTCGGCGCGGGGCAGGCGCGTCGAAGCGTGGCGGGCGCGGAACTCGTTAAGCGCGTTGATGTCTTCGAACAGCGGCGGCAGCGGATCAATCTCCGGCGGCATGTCGGCCGCGGCCAGTTTTCTGGCTCTTTCGGCCCATTCGTCAAAAGACACGGGGGCATATTTACGCGAAGTCAAAGCCGCGCCGAGGGCTACATAGACCTGGGCTTCGTCGGGGCAGACCGCCTCGTCATCCTTGAGCTTCAAAGTGGTTATGAACCGTTTGCGCAGTTCCGGCAGAAAAAACAGGGGGCCGCCCAAAAAAGCCACCTGACCCCGGATGGAGCGGCCGCAGGCCAGGCCGCCTATGGTCTGGTCCACCACCGCCTGGAAGATGGAGGCGGCGATGTCCTCGCGGGCCGCGCCTTCGTTGAGGAGCGGCAGGATGTCTGTTTTGGCGAAAACGCCGCAGCGGGCGGCGATGGGGTAAACCCCTTTGGCCTTGGCGGCCAGTTCGTTCAGGCCCGGCGGGTCGGTGCGCAGAAACGAGGCCATCTGGTCGATGAAGGCGCCCGTGCCGCCGGCGCAGGTTTCGTTCATGCGCTGATCAATGCCCGAGTTGAAAAAGGTCAGTTTGGCGTCTTCGCCGCCCAATTCGATGGCCACGTCGGTGTTCGGCAAATAACGGCGAATGGCTTCGGCGCCGGCCACCACTTCCTGGACGAATTCAGCCCCGATCCATTGGGCGGCCGAGATTCCGCCGCTGCCGGCCACGGCCAGGGTCGTGGCTTCGCCCTGGAATTTCTCCGCCGCGGCCAGAAGAACTTCAACTATGGTTTTGCGCACTTCCGAGAAGTGGCGTTGGTAGAGGCTGAATTGAGCCGCGCCCGCGGCGTCGGTGACGACGATTTTAATCGTGGTTGAGCCGACGTCAAGGCCCGTGTGGTGAACTATCATGATTTTGCGCTCTGTTTCCTTGCGACGCGCGAAGATAGGTTTTTTATCGCGTCGTGTCTTTATTTTAAGGGTTTTAAGCCGCCCAGGCCGGGGCGGCCGGCGGGCTCAAGAACGAAACCGGGAACATTGATCAGGCGGCGTCCGGTTCTGGATTGGAAGTATTATTTTGCCTTTTTTGCGCTTCAAATGTCAATAGTCGCGTCAATGATGCAGCAATTCTAAATGCACCCTCAAATCCCAAGATTATAGCTATTAACCAGGCTAAAATATTATAGACAAGAGCGACAGTGCGGTATTCATCAAATTTTTGGAGCGATTGACCCACGATATAGAGCGCAAAATTTTTGTGATTCTGGATAATTTACGGGCGCATCACAGTAGGACTGTCCAGGAATGGTTTTTGGAGCATCAGGAAAAAATTGAACTTTTATTGAACGCCTCTTCAGAAGGGGTTTTTTATCGTTTTTTTTCTCTTTACAATAATATAGAGGCCGGGCTATACTCAACCGTTTTTTATAGCCTGTAAAGAAACATAAATTTTGGCTCGCCCGGCGGGTCGGTTCCGTTCGCGATTTCGCCAAACCGGGAGCGTTCAAAAACCAGACGCGCTCCCAACCCAAAGAGAGACGTCATTATCAGAAATTTCCTGGAAATATGCGAACGTTCCTAAGGAGACAGAATGACCACCGGGACTCGGGCGGGCCGTGCCAGGCTGACCATAGCCGTTCTGACCAAAAACGAAAGCGCCAATATTGCCGACTGCCTGAAAAGCGTTGACGGCGCCGATGAAATCGTGGTGGTCGACGACTTCAGCGACGACGCCACCATGGAAACGGCCTGCCAGTTCGGCGCTAAAATCGTGCAACGCCGGCTCGACTCCTTTGCCGAGCAACGCAATTTCGCTTTATCGGCCGCCGCCGGCGACTGGGTATTTTTCCTAGACGCCGACGAACGCTTTTCGCCGGGCCTCATGGAAGAGGTGCGCCGGCATATTGAAGCCAACCCCGGCCGCGCCGGCAGCGTCAGGCGCAAAAATTTCGCTTTCGGGCGCCGTCACCATTTTGGCCCTCTGAAGCCTGACCGCGCGTCCCGCCTATTTCCCGCCAATTCCGTGCGCTGGGAAGGGCTGATTCACGAAAGGCCGCTTTTTAAAGGGCCGGCTCGACCATTAAAAGGCTGGCTGCTCCATCTCACCTATCGCGATTTCGACCACTATTTGAAAAAGCAGCATCGCTATGCCGCGGCCTGGGCGGCGGAGGCGGCCGGGCGCGGCCAGACCGCCGGGCCGATGACGGCCGTCATCCGCGCCGCCCTGGCTTTCGCCAAAATGCTCTGCCTCAACCTGGGGTTTTTAGGCGGCCCGCTTTGCTGGGCGCTGTGTTTCTTCCATGCGGGCTACACCTTGACCAAGTATCTTAAGCTCCATGAAATAAACGAAAAAACGTGACCAGGCTTCAGGCTACGGCGTCGACCTTATTGCCGATCAATTGGCCGGCCCTGGCTTCGGCCGCCGCCCTGAGCGCCTCTTGCTGCTCTGTGATCGCCAGTTTGACGACTATGGAACTTAAGCGCCTGCCCCGGTCAGGCGCGGCGTTGCGAAGTCCGGCTAACGTGTTCGTCAATTGAAAGGGAATTTTAAAGTCCAACCCTTTGCTCGCTCCGTCCATAAGCGTCCTCCAAATATCTTCAATGTGCCTTATTACGGCTCTGTATATATTTATCGGCCCCTGCCGGCGATTCTTGAAAAAACGGAGATCGCGAAAGCCGGCAAGGTTATGGTTTGTCAAGAACAGGGTTTCATGATATCATAAAAAAATGATGTAGATAAACCGCAAGTCCAAGCAAAAATCGCACTTTTTGCTTGGCTGTGACCAGCCTCGACAAGCTTTCATGCCAAAATGAGAAGGAACAATCATGCTTATATTTACACTCAACAAAAGCGGCAAAGGGGAATTCCAGCCTGACAATGAAGCCGAATTCAACAAGCTTGACGAAGAGCTCAAGCGGATTATCGCCGATCTCAACAACGGCGAAACCACCCTAAAAAAAGCCCTTAAAGCGGTCAGGCCCCATCTGAAAAAAGAGCCGCTTTTTCTCCGCGCCCAGGTTCTGGCCGGAGAACTCCACGCCGCGCTTGAAGACGACAAGGCGGCCGAGACCTGCCATGCCAACGGCCTGAAGGCGGCCCAAAAAATTATGCCTGAGGATTTCAACGGCCCCCTGGAAACAAACAATATTGATGCGCAATGCTATCTGCGTTGCCATACCGGCTATGTAGACGCTCTGGCGGGCCGGGGAGAATACCGTAAGGCTCTGGAGGCCACGCGCCGTCAGATGACCATGGATCCTGGCGACATGTTCGAACGCCGCGGCAAATGGGGCGAACTGCTCATTTTGGCCGGAGAAACAGAAGAAGCGCGTATTTTTCTTGAAAAAAATATAAAAACATATCCTGAGGCCCACTACAGCCTCGGCTATCTGGCGTTGACCGAAGGCCGTTATGCCTCGGCCGCCGCTCTTCTGCGCCGCGCCTTTGTGGCCGCGCCATATGCCGGCGACTTCCTGTGCGGCTGCCCTACAGCCCCGAACATTTTCTGGGAGCAGGGCCCGCAGCCGCCGGACTATGATAAATCAATCAGTTACGTGGAACTTCTCGGCGGCAGAATGTGGGCCGGCAACGATGAAGCCCTGCCTTTTCTTGAGTGGCTGAGCCAGACTTCCGTCGTCCTGGGCGACCGCGCCCGGGCCGTGGCCCTTTCCGAAAGGGCTCTCAAAGCCGAGAACGCCGTTGAACTGAAAAAAATCGGCGATGAACTGCAGGCGCTCATGGAATCCATAACTGAAGAATCTTCCCGCGCCATGGTCGAACTGGTCAACGACCCAGACGACGCCGAGGCTCTTTTCCCCTGGCGGCTCCTCGACAAAAAACGCGAGGACGAAGACGACGAGCCTGAATGCGGCTGCGGCTACGACGCCTAGAACAGGCGCGGCTGCGAAGCCCGGCGGAAAACTCCGCCGGCGGTTCGCCGACAAAACCACCACAGGAGAATTATTGAAAGATGGAAGAACGCAACACCTACAAAATCCTCCAGGAACGCGGCTATATATACCAGAGCTCCGACGAAGCCGGCCTGACTGAGCTTTTCGACAAAGAGACTGTCACCGCCTACGTCGGCTTCGACATCACCGCCGACTCCCTGCATGTCGGCCATATGCTGCCCATGATGGCCCTGTCCTGGCTTGACCGCACCGGCCACCGCCCGATCACCCTTATGGGCGGAGGCACCACCATGATCGGCGACCCCAGCGGGCGCAGCGAACTGCGCCAGCTCATGACCCGCCAGACCATTCTCAAAAATATGGAGGGCATCCGTCCGCAGGCGGCCAAATTCATCAGTCTCCATAAGGGCGGCAAAGCCCTCATGGCGGACAACAGCGACTGGCTGCTGAGCCTGAATTATCTGGAATTTCTGCGCGACGTCGGCAAACACTTCTCTGTCAACCGCATGCTCTCCGCCGAAAGCTACAAGAGCCGTCTGGAAGACGGCCTGACCTTTATGGAATTCAATTACATGATCCTGCAGGCCTATGATTTTTGGATGCTCTACAAACAGGAAGGCAATAAATTGCAGATGGGCGGTCAGGACCAGTGGGGCAACATCCTCGCCGGAGTGGATCTCATTCGCCGCATGGGCGGCGGCGAGGCTTTCGCCCTCACAATTCCCCTTTTGCTCGACCCCAAAACAGGGGCCAAGTTCGGCAAGACCAGCGCCGGCGCCGTCTGGCTGGATAAAAATAAAACCTCCGTCTACGACTTTTACCAATTCTGGCGCAACACCGATGATCAACAAACCGCGAGCCTGTTGAAGCTGTTCACTTTCCTGCCCATGGAAGAAGCCGCCTACCTCGGCGCCCTCGCCGGCGGCCGTCTGGTCAACCGCGTCAAGGAAATCCTGGCCTATGAGGTCACGGCCATGTGCCACACTCCGGAAGAGGCGGCCCAGGCCTATCTGGCCTCTATCCGCACTTTCGGCGCCTCCGACCCGGCCGGCGAAGTCAAGACCTCCTCGGCCGTGGCCGGCCTGACCCTGGCCGACGCCATAAGTGATCTCCCGACCGTTAAAATTAATCTGGCGGAACTGGAAAACTCCGTTCAGGCCGATTTATTCGTCCTCGCCGGCCTGACGGAGAGCAAAAGCGAAGCCCGCCGTCTCATCCGTCAGGGCGGCGCCTATATTAATGAAACCCAGGTCGGACCGAAGGATGAAAATACCCCGGTCAAAGGCGCTTCATGGCTGGCCGCCGGCGAAGCGACCCTGCGGGCCGGCAAAAAACGCCATAAAAAAATCCTCGTCGCCTGAGGCCGGCGCCGGGTCAGGCGCGGGACGTTCGGCGCGTTTTAACGAAAGAGAATTATGACTATTGAGACATGGCCCTTGATTAAAGACGAAGAGGCGTTGTCGACGCCCGTCTTCTCTCTCAGGCGCCGCCTGGTCCGCTCCCCCAAAGACGGGGAGGAAAAACAATTTTTCGCCATCGACTCTCCGGATTGGGTTCAGATTCTCCCGGTCACCGCCGACGGCCAGGCGCTTCTGGTGCGGCAGTATCGCCATGGTTCGCGTGAAGTGAGCCTGGAATTGCCCGGCGGCGTGGTGGACGCGGGGGAGTCGCCCCTTCAGGCCGCGCAGCGGGAACTGCGCGAGGAAACAGGCTACGAAAGCGAAAGCTGGCGTAAAATGGCCGCCTTCCGGCCCAACCCGGCCATCTA
>JAISRV010000275.1 GCA_031273445.1 Candidatus Adiutrix sp.
GTGGCCGCCAGCGCCGCCAGCGCCGCCTGGTTGACGGCCTTACGGTCGGCCCAAAAGCAGACCAGGAGGCAAGCGGCCAAAATAAAGGCCGCCGGCAGTCTGGACGGCGATTCGGTCGGGGGCATATTAAGATTGAAAAAAGTCCTTATTGATCGCTTGTCGGTCATTAGAGAATTGTTGGCCCCGGTCGTCTTTATTTTTCGTAAGGCAGGAGTCTGGCTTTATCCTGAGTCGGGTTCATATTCAGGCACATGCTCCCGTATGAAGGCTTTGAGGTCCTCAGGGCGGGAGGCCGCGTCAAGCCGCCTGATGCGCGCAATGACCGCCTCGACGTCCAGGCGCGGAACCTGGCGGCGAACGGCCCAGATGCCCGGGTGTTCCGTCGTCTCGGAATCGTCCTGTTCATTCAGCAACACTTCTTCCAGCTTTTCTCCGGGCCGCTTGTCGGTATAGACGATTTTAATGTCCCGGTCCGGCGCCAGGCCGGAAAGCGAAATCACATGCCGCACCAGTTTGTCGACGCTGACCGCCTCGCCCATATCCAGAACGAAGATATCGGCCGGCTTCAGGGTCGGCGTCATCAGCACCAGGCCTATGGCCTCCGGTATGGTCATAAAAAAACGGCTCATGAGCGGGTGGGTGATGGTCACCGGGCCGCCCTTCTGGATCTGCCGCTGGATGACCTGCAACAAACTGCCGTTGGAGCCCAAAACGTTTCCGAAACGCACCGTCGTGGCGCGCATGGCGCCGTCGTCGATGTTGTTCAGCGCTATTTCCGCCAGCCGCTTGGTGGCCCCCATGACGCTGACCGGCATAACCGCCTTGTCGGTGGAAATGAGGAGAAAATTTTTTATGCCCGCCTTTTGAGCGGCCCGGCCCAGCAAAAAAGTGCCCAGGACGTTGTTCCTGAGGGCTTCGGCCGGGCAAAACTCCATTATCGGCACATGTTTGTAAGCCGCCGCGTGCAACACTATGTCCGGCTTGTATTTAGCCAGCACGGCTTCAACCAGGCGTTCGTTTTGCACCGAGCCGACTTCGAAACTCAGCTTCAGTTCAGGATGCTTTTGGCGCAGGTCGTTATAGAGAAAGAAGACGCCATTTTCATGGACATCAAATAAGATGATGCTCCTGACGCCGTATTTAGCCAGTTGGCGGCAGATTTCGGAGCCGACGGAGCCCGCGGCGCCGGTGACCAGCGCCGTCCGCCCCCGATAGAAAGCGGCCAGCCTCAGGGTGTCGAAAGGAATCTGGGGGCGGTTTATCAGGGCCTCCGGCTTTATGTCTTCAAAGGCGGCGAGTATATTGGAGCGGATGTCCAGAGTTTTCTGATATGGCGGTATAATTTTGAAACTGAGGCTGAAAGGGGCGCAGAGGTCCACCAGCTTGCGCAGGGGGGCGCCGGAAAAGCCGGGGATGGCGATTAAAAGCTCTTTGACCTGGTGGGCGGCGATCAGCTCCGGCAGGTCCTCGGCTGAACCTAAAACTTTCAGACCGTTAATAAAGATGTTCCGCTTTGAAGCGGAATCGTCGATAAATCCAACCAGCCGGTACGGATGGCCGGTGGTTCGCAACAGTTCCCGCACCATAAGCTCGGCGTTGCCCCCGGCCCCGTAAACCAGGGTGGGCCGGCTGTCGTCCTGGCGTTTGAAGTGATGGTAGCTCTGGCAATACACGGAAAACAGATATTTCGGCAAAAAACGGACGGCCCCCATAAAGAGCAGGCTCAAGGCCCCTTCCAGGGCGTAAATCGACCGCGGCGGCTGGAGGCCGAAGGGCCTCAGGAGGTAATTTACCGACAAAAACAGCATGCTGCCGATGCTTACGGCAAAAACCAACTGCCCGGCCTCATTGAGGCCGGCGTGACTGAACGACCAACTGTATTGATGGGCGACATGGTTGCAGATCAGGCGCAAACCGATCAGCAAGGGCAGGGACTTTAAAAATAAAGAGGAATAATCGCCCCAGGTCGAATAGACGACGATGGCGTCGAAGCGCAGCCAGAAGGCCAGATAATAGGCCGCGGCAATCAGGACTATGTCGGAAGACAAGAGAAAAGACAGCCGCGCCGCGCGCGACTCGCGGACAATATCTATGATGGGCATGCATTTTTCCTGCAGAAAGGGCACGCCATATCTCCATTTGATTCTAAAGCGCTGGTCCGGCAAAAAATATCCTTACTTATATCGTATACCTAAAAAATAATTTCGTCCACCACTTTTGATCTTGACGACCGACAGGTTCAAAATCTTGTACTCCAGCTTGTGCGCCCGGACTGATTTGCGCCACAAACAGCCCCAGCGGCCGCGTTGCGAATTTTTGGCCGCGTCATGCTCGGCATAGGTAGGGGCCTGGAAAAGAACGAAATTTTCGCGCACCAGGGCGTCGGCGGCCAAAAGGTCCCGGCTGGGACGGCGTGTTTTGAAAAAATCAAGCATCAGCCGGTAAAACGTTTCCCTGTATTCGTCATAAGCGTTGGCCAAGAGATCGTCGAAAGCGCCGAAAGTGTCGCCCCAGAACCTGGCGGCCATTTTATCCAAAAGCCCGTGCGCCGACAATTTGTCGAAAAGATAGGCCCGGACTGGGATCATGTCGGAACAGTCGCCATGACTCGCGTTCATGACCGAGCCGCTCCGCTGATCGCGGTAAAACATCAGAAACTTTTTTAAAACCGCAAACGTGGACATGGCGGCGAAAATGTCGCAATGAAAAAAAACGTCTTCAAATTTACTGTCGGCCACAAAGCGGAGGCCGTTGTCGTCAAGGAACGATTTTCGAAAAAGTTTGCCCCAGGCCTCCGTCGGCACTTTGTGAAAACAGTCGCGCACTTGGCCCGGCCTGAGAGCCAGGCCGGCCTGGGCCGAAGAAAAATTCTTCAGGCTCCGGGGTTGATGCCGGCGGCAGACCCGGCCGGTCTTGTCGTTATAGACGCTGGCGGCGCAGCAGACGAAATCGGCGCCGGTCTTTTCCGCCAGATTCCGCAACTCCAGGCAATACGAGGGGGCCCACCAGTCATCCGAATCAAGAAAGGCCACATATCGCCCCCGGGCCAGTTCAAGAGCGGCGTTTCGGGCCGCCCCCGGCCCGCGCCGGGTTGGGAAATCCACTATGCGCAAATTGGGCTGCGTCTCTTGGCGGCGGGCCAAAAATTCCCGGCTGGCGTCGGACGAACAATCGTCGACGCATATTATTTCCAGGGGCGCGAGCGACTGGGCCGACACCGAATCAAGGCATTGGGGCAGGTATTTCGCGGTGTTGTAAACGGGAATGATAACGGATATATCCGATTCACGCTCCGCCTGGCTGCGGCAGGTCGCTGAAAATGCGGTCATGACGTATGGAGAAGCCTCATCATCAATAGCATCAATAACATCCGGCGCCCTCAGCCGATTGACCCCGTCCCGGCGGCTGAAAGGCGGCGGCCCATAAAAAACAAGGCCAGATGGGCATCCGGCCGCAACGACAGATTCCCCCGGCAACATGCGTTGAAGAGGTTTAGGCGCCAGAGGGCTATTTTTATTCAGCCGCGTAAAATTTTTGTAAGTCGTTTGCCGGCCCCTTGCCCGGCCGCGGCTGTTGTTTTGCAATAATACTGCAGCCCCGCCCGCCTTGTCAAGCCGACCGACAGCTCAAAAGGACCTTTTTAAAGTATAAATATATGAATTAACAGTAATAAATATTATTTTAGCTACTATTTTTTATAATAATCAATTCAGTTAACCTGAGGTTAGAGAGAATAAAAAGAGAAAGCAATAAATGAGCCGACTCTGGCCTGGGAAGAGCTTCGGACGATTTTATTTTTTCTGCCCGCATGGAGGTCGACCTTGCCGGAAAATGAGCTTGAGAGCCCCTGAAGGGTCAGCTTCAATCAATCATGCGGCAAACTTAACACGAAAGAGGCCGCCCAGGCAAGGGCTTTTTCAGGGCTGTTCGGCCTGCGGCGGCGTTTTTTGGGCGACGGCGCAGACCGCCCCGGCCGACCGGCCAACGATTGCAACGCCCCTGGATTGCCATTTGGGGCGGCCTATGTTAAACTCCAGCGTATTTATGTAATCCTGGATTCGGCTAAATGGCTTTATTTCGGTCAAAAATTAAAGATTTGCCCCCAGGGGTTCCCGATGGCTCAGGAAAAGATGACCCGGCCGGCCCCTCCCCGGCAGGGCCGGGCGAAGCCGGGGCCCCGTCTCCGGGCCTGAGGCTGGCCGCGGGGCTCTTCAGGCTGACCACCTGGCCCCTGGCCTGGCTCCCGACCTCCCTGGGGCTGGCCCTGGGCGCCGCGGCCGGACGTCTGGCCTTTCGCCTGTCGCCCCGACGGCGTCGCATCGCCCTGGCCAACATTGAGATGGTGCGGGCCGCCGGCCATTTGCCGGCCGGTCTGGACGCGGAGGCCACGGCCAGGGAATCTTTCGCCAATCTGGGGCGCGGCGCCTGGGAGGCGTTGAAATTTTTCCATCGCGGCCTGGGGCCGTTCTGGACCCATTGCCGGGTCGAAGAGGGCCTGGAGAGCTTAAGGGAAGCCCAGGCCCTGGCCGAGGCCAGGGGCAGCGGGCTTTTGATCGTGACCGGGCACATAGGCAACTGGGAGCTGATGTGCCAATATGCCGCCGCGCGCTTCTTCGGCCGGGGCCGGGTGCACATAGTCGGGCGCAGCCTCGGCTCGCCCCTGGCCGACGCCCTGGTCGCCCGGCTGCGCACCAGCGGCGGCCAGGGCTTCATTTTCAAAACCGGCGGGGCCAAGGCCATGCTGGAGGTCCTGCGGGGCGGCGGCAGCCTGGGCACCCTGATAGACCAGGCGGCCATCGTCAACCAGGAGGGCCTGCCGCTGCCTTTTCTGGGCCTGCCGGCCCTGACCAACGTCGGCCCCCTGCGCCTGGCCCGCCGCAACAACAGCCCGGTCATAATGATGCTTTTCCGGCGCGAAGGCCGGGAACACATAATGAAAGTTCTCCCCCTTCTGGACAAGTCCGCTGATCCGGATAAAAAAGAAGCGCTGATCGCCGACGCCGTTTTTCTGAACGAGGCTTTGAGCGACTTCATCAGACAATACCCCGACCAATGGCTATGGGGACATCGCCGCTGGAAGACGCCCGAAGGCGTGGCCGGTAACCCGGCGTCCATTACTTGAAGGCCCGCCTAAGCCGGGCCAAGGGGCTTGTTTTGCCCGGCCGCCGCCAAAGCCGGCGGCCGGCGAAGCCCGCATGAGGAAGACATGAGCGAACACACCATCATATTTATGCCTGAAAACGTCAGGGCCGCCGCTAAAGCCGGCGAAACGCTTATCGACGTGGCCGCCAGGGCCAACCTGCACATCAACGCCTCCTGCGGCGGCGAAGGCGTCTGCGGCCGCTGCCGCGTGGAGCTGCTGGAAGGCGCCCTGGCCGCGGAACCGGGCCTCTATCTGTCGGCCGAAGAATACGCCGGAGGCCTCCGGCTGGCCTGCCGGGCCCGGGTGGCCGGAGACGCCGTCGTCAACATCCCCCTGGAATCGCGGGCCGACGCCTCCGTCTACGCCGCGGCCAAGGCGGAAGAGGCGACCGCCGTCGAGACCCTGGCCCCCCTGGCGACCGAAATCAGTCTGAGCCTGACCCCGCCCTCCCCGGAAGACAACCTGGCCGACTACGACCGGCTGCGCATCGCCCTTGAGGCCGAAGACGGGCTGGAAAACGCCGAAATGGAGCTGGCCGCCCTCCTGGAAATGCCCGAGGCCCTCCGCGCCGGCTCTTTCAGCGCCCGCTTCACGATTTTTACCCCGCCCGCCTTAAACGGAGAAGAAAAAACGGCCGCGCCCAAAATAATTTCAGTTCAGCCCGGCGCGTCCGAGGCGCCCTTATACGCCCTGGCCCTGGATATCGGCACCACCACCGTCTGGGCCCGCCTCGTCAACCTCGAAACCGGCGCGGCCGAACACTCCCGCGGCGACCTTAACGGCCAGATAGCTTTCGGCGAAGACGTCATCAGCCGCATCGTCTATGCCTCGAAAGACGGCGGCCTGGCCCGCCTCAAAGAAAAAGTCGTCGCCAACATAAACGGCCTGATCGACCAGCTTGACGAGGAGGTTGAAGGTTCGCGCCGGCGCATCGCCCTGGTTGCGGCGGCCGGCAACACCACCATGAGCCACCTCTTCACCGGCCTTGACCCCAAATCCATCCGCCTGGCCCCCTATGTGCCGGCCGCCGCCTCCTGGCCGGTTCTGCAGGCCGGGGAACTGGGGCTCAATCTTCGCGCCTCCGTGCCCGTGCTCATCTACCCTTCGGTTTCCAGCTACGTCGGCGGCGACATCGTGGCCGGGGTCTTGGCTTCCGGCCTGTACAAACGGCCGGAACTCACGCTCTTCATCGACGTGGGCACCAACGGGGAAATCGTGGTCGGCAACCGCGACTGGATGACCTGCGCCGCCTGCTCGGCCGGGCCGGCCTTTGAAGGCGGCGGCGTCAAATTCGGCATGAGGGCCGCGCCGGGGGCCATCGACCAGTTCTATTTCGACCGCGCGGCCGGAACCCACCGCCTTTCCGTAATCGGCGGCCAAAAGCCGGCGGGCATCTGCGGCTCGGGGCTGATCAACAT
>JAISRV010000283.1 GCA_031273445.1 Candidatus Adiutrix sp.
GGTGAATTTTTCATAATCAGTGGTGTCGCCTTCTGAAAAGATAGCGTAGTGCTGCTTATAATCCTCTTCCAATTCTTTTTCGCTGAGATATAACATTTTTAAGGGTCCAACAATACAGCCGCAAATGGGACAGATAAAACGCTTTAAAGAGCCGCCATGAAATATACATTCTGCTTCTAAACTTTCAGCGGTCGCAACGGCTATGGTTCCGTCACATATGGGGCAACTAAAAGTATAATTTCCAAAACGCAACTCATCAACTTCCGACAGGAGCTTCCACCGCTGTACAAAAATTTTTTGAATAACTGTATTTCTTAATCCCCCCCCCCCCTCTCTCTCTCTCTCTCTCTCTCTCTCTCTCTCTAAGCCATCAAGAAAACTCACTAATCTGTCATTAGAAGAGCACAAAAGATCCAGCCGTTCTCTTTGGTTTTCCAACATATGTTTCAATAAAAAAAGATCATCGGAAATCGGGCTGATTAGTCTATTTCTCAAATGCTTTATAAATTGTTTCATAATCTATCTACCTACGTTTGACCTATGTTTGCTTTAATTCAAGCTGTTTCTGTTCTGGCCCGAAGGACTGCCTTTTTCTTCTTAAATATCTTGTCTCTGTCATAATGCAACTGTCTCAGGCGGCTTACCGGGGGCGGTAGCTCCTGGAAAATCTTGAAAATCGCACTTTTCAAGATTTCTCTTAAAATAAATTCATTATCTATTAAATCTATTAATAACATGAATTTATGATTCGGGACACTAACCAGATGAACCAAAATTATAAACCTCAGAACCAATATTGAGGTCGCTACTTTCATTTATCCATTCCAGTTGGGAATCCTACTCTATCTCATTCCTCAATGTTCGGCGGTTTTTTGCCGAAAGTTTTTTTTATGAAATTAAGACAATTGCGCCAGAAAACAGCCAGACCCACGGCGGCGGCGGCCAAAGCCTGTAAAAGCATGCTGGCTGTGCCAGGGTCCAGGTAGGCCTGCGCGGGGGCGGCAAAAATCAGAAAACAGCAAGCAGTCAGGCAGAAAATTTTCAACATTATTTCACCTCAATTTATGGAACGGGTCTATAGGCGCTCCGGATTGAACATTACAGATGTCGGCAAATTATTTCACAGCTCAATTATGGCTTCGGCGATGGCCTGGCCTCCGCGGCCGAGATTATAAACATTCGCCTCCCGAAATAATTTCAGGCGCTCGGGCCAGCTGGCCTCGCCGTGCATTTCCAGGGCTAAGGTTCCGGCTTGTCGTATATCGTCTTCGCTCAGATCACGCCCAATGATGTTTCTCCATGACAGCTCCACCGGCGCGTTCTCGAATTTCAGATAATCCTTATTGCGGGCTTTCGGGGGGGTATTGATGAACAGAACCGGCCGTAGCCGGGAGAAGGCGAACTTTATGGCCGTCCCCGACCAGTCGGTGACCATAAGATCGGAACCCAGATAGGAGTCAAAACTCCCCGGAGCGTCGTCAAAGGCAAAGTCAGCGGTCTTTTGATAAGCTTCGATCAGTTTCAAGACTTTTTTCATTTCCAACTGCAAGGTTCTGGGGTGGGGCCGCAGCTTGACCTGAAACCCGGCCGCCAACAGAGAGTTTATCAGAGGCTCGCCGACCCGGTCGATAATATTGTCGGGCTGCCAACTGGGGGCGATAGTGACCACCGGCCTGGCGTTGCCTGGCGGAACCGCCGCTTCCAGTCGCCGCGTCAGGTCGTCCAGGGGCGGATATCCGGCCGGGATCAGTTTTTTAGCCTTTTTATGGTAAAAAGCCTCCATTTCCCGCGCTTCAGCCAACTGGTGGGGGCTGGAACACATAATCACATCATAGCTGTCGAAAGCGCCGGGCAAAAATATCATGTTCATGCTCCCCAGAGTATGGTGCACATAGACCAGCCTCTCGACCTCGGCGGAACGTTTCAGATGAAAAGTGTCGATATCCGGCAGAGTGGTCAGAAATGTTTTGGCTCTCAAGTTATTGAAAAACAAAATGCGAAAAAATTCGTTGCCGATATAAAAAGGGCGAAAAAATTCGCCGGCCCGCTCCAGAACCGGGTCGTCCGCCGAAGAGGTCACATAATGGACCAGCCGCTGATGGTCTTCCGTCAGACTCTTGATAATATCCCGAAAGTTTATCCAATAGCTTTTCCCTTCGCTGTAAAAAATTATGTCTATCTTTTCTTTGCGCAATTTTAAATAACTGGCCATTGATTTTAAAAACGACATTAGCTCCTCCCCCCGGGCGCGTCGCCGACCGGGCGAAGGATTTTGTTGACCGGGTCTAGTTCGGCTCGTTCGGCCTTTGAAATAGCTTCAAACAATTTCTCGCCGCAGCCGATGGCCGCCGGCAGCCTGTGCTCCGAACAGCGCACGGCCATATGCGAATTGGCCCCGCCGAATTTGGTGACCAGGCCGCTGATGGGCTGGGAAAAAATCCAGTCAAACCCAGGGTCGGCGTTTTCTATACAGATTATATGCCCAGCCAGATTCCCGGAAAACGCGGAGGTCGACGACAAATAGGCCACCGGCGCCGCCACGCGCCTGAAGGCGATGAAATTGGGGGCGGAACGATGCTGGGGCACGATTCTGAGGTCGCGCGGCGAGGTCAGCAGATAGGGCAGCCGCAGGGCCCGGCCCACCTCGAACTGCCGCTTGTTCTCCTCAATGTGTTCGTCAAGCCCGGCTTTAAACGACTGAAGCCGGCCGAAGACGCCCTGCTCCATCAGCCACAGTATGTTCAAAAACGACATGTCCTCGCGCGATTTTTCCATCGACCGGCCCAACTCGGCCGCCAGTTCAATGATCTGGGAAACATTGCGGGTGAAGACGAATTTCGCGTATTCCCGGCCGGCGATAGCCCGGCGAATGTAGGCCGAGAGCCTCGCCGGAGCGACGGAGTCGAAGCCCGCCTCCCGAAGCAGGGCGGTCAGGGCCTTTTCTTCCGTTTCCGTAAAAGCGAAGACGATGTCGTCGCGCCGCTCCGCCGGCGGGGCTTTCAGAGCCAAAATCTCGGGCCGGTCGGCATAGCGCGGAGAGAGAATATCGTAGCTGCTTGGCCTTAAGTGCCCATATTTAATAAAAAACTGTTCTGCCCCCGCTTCGCCGCGCAAAACTTCGCCCAGTTCATCAGCCAGTTGGCCGGCCACCGTTTTTATGGACATTTTCAATTGCCCCACCCGGGCCGGCGCCAGGGCGCCCCGGGCCACCGCCGAGCGTAAAAGGCTCTCGGCGATGAAGGCGTGGCGGGCCAACACCGAAAAAGGCAGGGTGCCGTAACGGCTGGTCTCTTGAAGGAGGTAATTGATCCAGGCCAGCTTCTGGGCGAGGGAATCAGTCTCCGGCCGCCGGTTTTGCTGGCGGGCCTCCAAAAGAGCGATATCAGCTTCGGCCGCCTCCAGGCTGCTTTCCGGCCTCAGGCCGGCCAAGGTGACGGCGCGAAGCGCGTTTTCGAAAGCGGCTTCATCTTGGGGGGACAACAGGCCCTGATAGCGTTCCCGCCAGGCCTCTTTGAAGCTGAAATCAAGGCAGGTGGCCGCCACGGCGAATTCCACCTTGTCGTGCAGTTCCGGGTGGTCGTGCAGACGGCCCAGCCAGGCGTTGACCACAGCCTCGCAGATTTCATCCGGCAAGCCCGGCGGCAAAAAGGAATTGAAGCTCTGACGCACATCAATATAGGGTCGGCCAGCCATCACCGCCATCAGTTCCCCTTCCAAGGGGCGATAGCCCATCAGCTCCCTGGCCCGGCGCCAGACGTCGCGGGTGATGAGCTCCCGATACAGGGAGGTGGCCAAAGGACGCGGCAGGATGCCGATCATCTCGGCCGGGTTCCAATCCGGCATGACCCCGAGTATGGCCTGACGGCCGAAAACTCCGGGCTTGGGGCCGCATTGGGCGGCGAAAAAAGACTCGATGTAGTCGAAATTGCGGCTGACGATCTGATCGGCCTGGTATGGCCAGCGGGCTATATTGCTTAAGGGGCGCACTTGAAAGACATGCCGCCGCCCGTCGCGACCCAGGCCGAATTCAATGTCGAGGGCGTTGAAATGAAAAATCTCCTCCAGCTCCCTGGCCATTTCCACCAGCCGCCGTATTCTGGGGGAACGTATGGCTTCCAGGTCAATGTCGCGAAAAACGTGAACCGTCTTAGAGACTCCCGTGCCGCCTGTCACCCGGTCCGTGGCCCCTGATTCATCATCATAGTTAATCACATAGTAAGGGGCGCCGTCGTCCAGGCAGCGGGTAAAGATGACCCCGGAGACTTCGATGTCTTCAATCTGGGTCTGGATCAGCACCTGGTCTTTTTCGTCTCCGGGGAGGGAGTCTATAACCCGCTCCACCGCCCCGGCCAGCTCCGCCTCCGCCCGGCCAACCCCCAAAATGGAGAGAAAAGCCCCGGCGTTTGATTCAGCATGAGTGTCTTCGCACAGGGCGCTGGATCTCACCGCCAGCCAGTCGCCCGGCAGGCCGGCCAGTTCCTTCAAAATTTTTTTCTGGTCCTGCCGCCATTGCCCGACGGTGAAGAAGGCCATCTCGGCTATTCCGAACTCAGGATACTGCGCCTGAAGACGCCCTAGCGTCTCCGCTTTGCTGCCGAACTCCATTTTCTTTTTTTGCCTCATATCCCTGCTATTCTCATTTTGGCTTGTCGACTTGTCGGTGCTGATCGCAGCCAAGAAAAAAGTGCGATTTTGGCTTGGCGAGGGGTCTTGTAGGCGCGTCAACCAGTCGCTTCGCTCCGTCGGCCCTGCCGGGCCGACTCGACTTGCTGTTTTTAAATCGCCGGCAAAGTGCCGGGCGAACAGTTCAAGGTCGAATTCGACCGGTTTCAGTTCCCGTTCCGGGTGCCACATCAGCCCCAGAAGGCGCTCATTGCCGGCCGCCTCTATGGTTTGGTCGTCAGCGCAGCGGGCCAGGATATTCAAAGAGCGGGGCAGTTCCATAATGCCCCAGCCATGAAAAGAGTTGCATTCGATGCTCCCGCCGCCGGACAGGATAAGCCGGTGACGGGTCCGCACGTGTCTGAGTTGATCCACCGGCCGCAATTCGCCTTTCAGCCAGGTCTGAATCATTTGAAAGCCCCGGCAGACCCCGGCCACCGGCCGCCCGGCGCTTTCGGCCCAGTCCAGAAGCCGCAATTCGGTCTCGTCCCTTTCCGGGAAAAGACCTAGGTCGTCTCCGCCGGTCAGCACCAGGCCGCCCAAATCAAGCCGCTCCGCCAGGGCCGCCGCTTCTTCAGGCCGATTGGGCAGGGCCACCCAGGGCAGGCCGGCGGCGGCCATAAAGCGGCCCCAATCCTGAGCCAGGCTGTCTCGCTTCTCATTGACCTCTTTAATGACGGTCACCCGCTGAGTGAGGCCGAGCAGCGTTTTTTTCTCATTGGGCGGCAATGTTGCCTCCTTCGGGCCGATACGATTCAGTCGGTGAAAAACAGGGCGGCCAAGCACGGCCCGTTGGCCATAAAATCAGCCAGGGAGCTGTTGTTTTCGATGATTTCATCAGGCCGCTCCGGCTCGGGAAAGCGCAGGTTGATCCCCGGGAGCTCAATTTCATTATCATCTTTCCGGCCTCCAGTCGTGGGACCAGCGCCGGCCCAGGCTCTCAGCTTCCCGCAGAGTCTTCTCGTATATATCCCGGTCGGCCTCGGTATCCACTTCCACCCAGCCGCCTCTGACCGGCGCCGCCCCTATTTTCAAGCCCTTTTCCAAAAGCAGGCGCAAAAGGGAGGTCATGTCTATCCGGTCGCGCCGCTCTCCGGGCAGGACTTTATATATAGCGCTGATCTCTCGCCAGATATCGGGGGAGAATTTCAGCAGGCCCATGTATTGCCCTTTTATTTCAGCGGCCGAAACCCCTTTCCGCCCGATGTCGGTCACCAGACCGTCGCGGGTCTGGAAGCTTTCGGCGTCCGCCAAGTAGTCTTCGTTGCGAAGCCGCCATAAAGCTTCCCAGTCGGCGTCGTACAAAATCGCTCCTTCGTGATCATCATCATTCAAAACCCGCAGGTGTTCGGGCCGGTAGACGATGTCCGAATAGGCCACCAGGCCGCCGCGCTCGGCCAGAAGTTCATCAGCTTGAAACAAGGTGGCCGCCATATTGGTTTCGGCCCACCTAGGGTTGATGAAATCGACCAGCTCCCGCGGCAGCTTGTCGGCGGAAAAACCGCCGATAATATGAATGGATTCGAAGCCGGCCCGTCGGGCGGCGTCCAACTGCCAGTCCAATAAGCTCCGCCCCATCAAAAGGGTCAGGCACTTGGGAGAGTCAGCCGTCAGGCTCTTCATCCGAGTCCCGCGGCCGGCGGCCAGTATTATCAGATCATTTGCCGTCAAATGAGCCTCCGTTGTTTTCCCTCCCCCTCAACTCCACGCTCCAATTGGGTCTGGGTCATAATGAGAAGCATTTCATCATCATCGCCCTGGGCGGGCATTCTCTAGAGCGTATTTTTAGCATTCATGACATCACTCGCCCCGAACCAGCTTTATTTCGGTAATAAAGATGCTGACGCTAGCGTCATAATCCGCAAGCCCCATCTTCTTTGGGTTGGTAGGGTTCAAGGGTATAAAGTCCAATCTGAGAGAGTCCCGCGCGTTTAAAACATCCGGCGAAATGGGGAGGCTGTATTCGCCGTGTTTATCAATAGACAACTCCCCCAACATCTCGCCATTGGCCACGATCTGTACGCGTTTGGCCTCTACATACTCGGGAGGCTTGATCCCAAGGGGGCCAGCTGTCAGCACTAAAGAGGTTTCATTTTGGGCGGGTTTTATCGGCTCTCCGACGTTCAGCTCCATTGAGGCCGGTTGATCCATCAACCAGACCTCTTCGCCTCTAGCTGGGGACGTCATCGGTTTCCAGTAACCCTCAAGCGCGGGCTTTTGACTCAGATCGTCATCCTGGCGGAAAGTGAAGCGGTGGCGGAAATAGTTTTCGCCCATTAATCTCATAGTTAGGTTATACAGAGTTAGGCGGCGGGGATTATCTTTTTGAGCGTCCACATCCTGAGGAATAAGGGCGAAATACAGTAAGCCGTTCGAGTCGATTAGATCCAGCGGCAGTTCTATAAAAAATTCCCTTTGACTGGGGGTAAAAATCAGAGAATCGACAACCTTATCATTAACTTTGACCAGCAACTTCTGCTGGTCGATAAGCCCCGGTTTGATATAAGGAGTGCCGGCTATGTTTAAAAACAAACGCTTGGGTCGAGCCGTGATTACAACCTTGGCTAATCCCGGCTGACTGCTAAACCATGGATCTTTTGGGTTCACGTATAGCCCGTATAGCTGGATAGTTTCGAATTCGGATTCTACAACATCCACAGTCTGGTCGGCTATTTTTAACATATCATCCTGCCGCAGCATATGGGGCAGGGCTGAAATATTTCCTGAAAACTTTAAAGGTATATGCCGATCGACATAC
>JAISRV010000287.1 GCA_031273445.1 Candidatus Adiutrix sp.
CGAAGTCTGGTGAACGCGCAAGGGCAAACCGTACTGACCATTGAGCGCGCCCGCGGCGAGGAAACGGCCAGAAACGCCGCCGGCGAGATCACCTGGCCCAGATAAAGCCCGGCCCGAAACCATGAGAAATATAGTTGTCGCATGGCCGGCCAGCCTGACGAGCGCAGATACGGGTCAGGCCGGCCGAAACCGTCACAGCAAGTCTGTCGCAGTAAATAGAATTTTTGCTTTTAACCCGCCGCCTCAAATGCTATAATGAGATTTTGGGCGCCGCGGTTCGGCGCCGACATTTTAATGATTATGAAGAGGCGCGAATATCGTGTTGCTTGACCTGAAACCAGCCGTAAAAACTCTTGCCGACCGTCTCGCCGCCCTCAGGGGGTATCTTTGACCTGGCGGCCATGAACAGCCGCCTGGCTGAACTTGATGAAACCATGGGCCGCCCTGATTTCTGGGACGACCCCAAAACCGCCCAGGCCGTGAGTCAGGAGCGCACCCAGCTCAACGACAGGCTGACCAGTTGGAACGCCCTGGCCGACGAAGGCGAAGAGATCGCCCTGCTTCTGGATATGGCCCTGGATGAAGCGGACGAGTCGCAGGAAGAGGAAATTCTGTCCAAACTGGACGCGCTGACCCAAGCCCTTGATCTCTACGAAGTCAAACGCACTCTCGGCGGGCCTCACGACCCCGCCAACGCCATCATCGACATACATGCCGGCGCCGGCGGCACTGAATCACAGGACTGGGCCCAGATTTTAATGCGCATGTACCTGCGTTACGCCGACCGCAACAACTTTCAGACCCAGATAGTCGACATGCTGGACGGCGATGAAGCCGGCCTGAAAAGCGTCACCTTCACCATGACCGGCCCCTACGCCTTCGGCCTGATGCGTTCCGAAGTCGGCATTCACCGCCTGGTGCGCATATCTCCCTTTGACTCTCAAAGCCGCCGCCACACCTCTTTCGCCAGCGTCTATGTGACGCCGGACGTGGCCGACGACATCGTCATAGAGATAAACGACAAGGATCTGCGCATCGACACCTACCGCGCCAGCGGGGCCGGCGGGCAGCACGTCAACAAAACCAGCTCGGCCGTGCGCATCACCCACCTCCCCACCGGCCTGGTCGTCCAGTGTCAGGACGACAAAAGTCAGCACCGCAACAAAGATGTGGCCATGAAGGTCTTGCGGGCCCGCCTCTACCAGCTGGAAGAGGAAAAAAAAGCCGCCGAGGTCAAAAAACTGCACGACAGCAAAAAAGAAATCGCCTGGGGCAGTCAGATACGCTCCTATACCCTGCAGCCTTACCGCCTTATCAAAGACCATCGCACCAGCCATGAGAGCGGCAATGTCGACGCGGTTCTGGACGGCGATCTTTCAGGATTCGTAAACGCGTTTCTCAGGCAGCAGGCCGCCGACTAATATTGACTCGCTGAATAAACATACCAAAGGAACGCCTCACTTATTGAAGAGACTATGAAAGCCTGGCTGCCCATACTGGTGGAAGAACTGCAAGCCGGACGCAATCCCATTCTGGCCCTGGCCGGCGTCCGCAATCTGGCCCGCGCCGCCGTCTTTGACGGCCGGGGGCAGCTTCTGGGCGGCGGTCTCGGCTCCCCTCCCCTTCAAGCCTTGGGCCGCGCTGAAGCCGCGCGCCTGGCTCCCGGCGAATGCCGCCTCATCAACCAACAGGCCAACCTGATTCTGGAACGTCTGCCCGGCACGGCCGACAGTCTTAGTTTCTGGAGCAGCGCCCTGGAAAACCACAAAGAGGCCTGGGCCTCGTGGCTGTTGACCATGCCCCGGCCGCACGGCGGCCCCCTGACCCTGACGCGGCATATCCTGAGCGCCTTCGGCCCCTGGACCACCCCCCGCCTACCGGAAGAATTCAAGGATCAATGGTCTCTTCTGCCGCTCAAAGCCGGGCTGGGGCGTTTATTCGTCATCGGCGACGACGCCCTGGCCATGGAGACGACCGCCCTGGCGGCCCGGACAGGGCTGACGGCGACCTGGTGCACGGCCGCGGATCAGAGCGGGCGGGAACTGGATGAAGCCAGGGCCATGGCCGACTTCAGCCTGATCCTCCTCTCCGGCTGGGATGAACTGACGCCGCGATTTTTAGAAACAGCCGGCCTCAAGGAAGGCGTCAGGGTCGTCGTCACCGTCAGAGATCATGAGAGTTTTATAGAAAATATCCGCGCCGCCAAACCCGCCTATCTGGCGCTGGCCGGCGAAGCCGAAAGCGAGCCCGCTTCCGGTCTCTTCCCTGAAGCCCTCACCATCAGCCACAAGGCGCTGGGGCTGGTGGCGGAAATGCTGTCCCGGCCGGAGCGCGGTCGGCGCCTTTAGGCCCCTTCCGCCGCAAATATTGGTTTATCGCCGGGTCTAGCCGGCCTGAAATTCCGTCGAATCCGCCCCCTCTCTCCCTCTTCCGCTAATTTGGCCTACATCTTGCTAGAAAATAAAAAACAACGGGAGCTTCACCTTGAGAGAAGCTCGAAACATGAGATTTTCCTGAAAGGGATATCGACAGGAGGCCTTTGTCCAGTGTCGGCCGTCTTAACACGCGTCAGTCTTATAAGCGAAAAAGACCCCAACCAGCGCCTGGCGGACTTTTTTGGGGAAAAATTCGCGGCCTACCGGCGCGCCTGGGCTGAAGCCGAGTCAGGCCGGGCCCCCTTAGCGCCCCTCCATCTGGACATCGACGTGACCACGGCCTGCAACCTGGCTTGTCCCATGTGCCCCGCCGGAAACAGTGGGCATAATTTTCCCGGCTTCAAAAAAGGCTTGCGCCTGAGCCGGACCATCTACCGCAAGGCTCTCGCCGAGGGGGCGGCCTTTGGCCTGCCTTCGCTGAGGCTGGGGCTCACCGGCGAACCCCTCCTGGAGCCCGACATCCACCACTGGGTGCGTGAAGCCAGGGAAGCCG
>JAISRV010000303.1 GCA_031273445.1 Candidatus Adiutrix sp.
GGGCAGATGGAACCCTGGGTGAAGCCGCGGTCGGCGTCGGCCATCAGGGCGCAGGCGCCGCCGGGCTTTTTGGCGCCGCACACGGAGCCGCCGTAGGCCAGGCAGGTGGAAGGGTGGCGATCCTCGCGCCGCGGCGGGACCCGTAAATCAAGATGGCTCATGTTCGGCTCCTTTTTTGGCTCGGCCGTGAATTTAGGACGTCGCCGACTGATTCAACGGCTGGCGGCCGGGACGGTTTGGAACGCCCCGTTCCGGATTAGGCCTTACCTCTTTTTAGTCCAGTACAGCAGACGATTCTGTATATGCCCAAACAGGCTCATGAGGGCCACGACCACGAACGACAGAAAAAGCATGCCGCAGATCACCCGGTCATATTTAGCGTAATCGGAGTAATATTGGACGAAGTAGCCCATGCCGGAATCGGTGCCGAACATTTCGGCCACCGTCAGCAAAACGAAACTTCGAATCAAACCGGTGCGGACGCCGGCGCAAATTTGCGGCATGGACCCCCGCAGCACGACTTTGAATATAAGGCGGCGGCCCTTCAGATTCAGGCAGCGGGCGTTGTCCAGCCAGCGCGGCTCCAGAAGAGCGATGCCCAGGAGCGTGCTCATCAGCACCGGCCAGAAGACGCCGATAAAGATGATGGCCGCCGACGAAATCCAAAACGTGGGCAAAACCGCGATGGCGTAGGGAATGAGCATGGTCGGCGGAATCGAGTTCATGGCGTTGAACAGAGGCGCCAGGACGAGCTGCGCCCTGGGGCGCAGCCCGATCGTCACCCCCAGGATCACGCCGAGCAAAGTCGCCAGCCCGACTGACGGGAGCAGGAGCCCCAGGGAACTTAACAGCCCCTGGAGCAATTGCCAGGCCGAGGCGTAGCCGGCCGGCCCGATGGATTTCCAGCCCGGAAAGATCATGGGGTCGAGCCAGCCCGTAACATCGGTCGCCAGGGAATACAGAAGGATGAGGCCGGCGAAAATAACCAGGGCCCCGAACAGCCCCGTGGGCGGCTTTGTTTTATTCGCCGGCTTGAAATGGTTCGCGTTCGGGCTCATGCGTTCAGTTCCCCCTTATTCGTTCTGGGCGCGGAAGCGGGCTTCGAGCGTGGCCCAAAACGGGTCCGGGTGTTCAGTTTTCAGCTCTTCCAGAGCCTGAAGGTAGATAGAGGTGTCTATCAGGCTGCGCGGGTCCAGGTCGGATTTGAGGTAGCCGATGTTGTTCATATGTTCCCACATCTGGACGACCGCCTTGGTGTTGGGGTCCACGGCCAATTCCGAGTGCGGCTCAAGAACCAGCGTACGGGCCACTTTCTCGTCGAGCTTGAGCTGGTTTATCACGGCCGTCACCCCGAAGTTGCGGTCCTGGGTGAATTTCTTCTCGGCGCGCAACAGCGCTTTGAGGAATTTCACCAGCTCCGGCCGATGGTTTTTGATCACGTCCTGGGTGGCGACGATGCGGCAGCAGGGATGATCGGGGAAGAGGTCGTTGCTCCAAAGCGGGGCCTCCAGGTCCGACTCGTTGAGGTAGTGCACCTGGCCGCTTGAGGCCACGCCGACGTCGATTTTCCCTGATTTGACCGCTTCAACCACGTCGACGGGCCGCTTGAATTCGATGGCCTTCACGTCGCGCCCGAGCTCTATGCCCGCCTTGTGCAAAGCCCCGCGCCAGACCACGTCGGAGGTGTACAGGCGGGTGGTGCCGACCGTCTTGCCTCTGAAGCCCTCGATGTCTTTGTAGATGTGGGCGTTCTCCGCTTTGGAAATGATCGGATGCCCGCCGCTCAATGTGCCGCCGATGATGACGAATTTCGCGCCCTGGGTAGCGAAAGTCAGGGGCGCTCCGGTGCCGAAATCGACGCCCACGTCAATCTTGCCGGCGTTAAGAGCGTTAAGCCCGTCGGCCGAAGAGAGGAAGGGGGTGAATTTGACCTCGACGCCTTCCTCGGCGAAATAGCCTGAATCCTGGGCCAGCATGGGCATGGTGGAAGCCCCCTGCCCGCGGCCGATGTGCAGTTCAGCCTGGGCGGCGGAAGAAGCCGCCGCGAAAGCCAGACCCAACAACGCCAGCAGGGCTTTACGGGAAAACAATTGCATGATGAAACTCCTGTAAGCAAAAAGGTTAAAAGTTTAAAAAATTTATGGCGCGGCCATTCGTCCGGCCGCCGCGGGGCCGGCCTTAACGCCGCTAGGCGGCGTCCGCGCCCGGCTTCGCGGCCAGGTAATGATATGGATCCAGTTCGTACCACTTCTGACGGTAAGGGAGCCGGGCGTTGGCCGCCAGATTCCGCGCGTAGTTGGGATTGGCCAGCGTGCGGACAATGCGCCGGGTCAGGGCGTAGGCGCCGCGATAGCCGAAATAGGGAAAGCGCTGGGCGAACAGGGTGATCGACGGCACCCCCGCTTTGGTCAGCCACACGCCCACCCCCGGATGGGAAATGGCGAAATCAGGCTTAAGTTTTCTCAGTTCGTTCAGCAGTTCCGAAGGCTGCGTGGAGATGACGTTGGAGACGTCGCCGATTTTTTCCTCCACTTCGCTGAAGAGCTTGTTGCCGAACAGGTCGTAATTGAAATTGCGGAAGCCGACCACCGTCAGCCCCACCTCGTTGGCGAACAGGCCCGTCGCCCCGATCCGCAGGTAGCCGCCGCTGATCAGGACGCGTTTGCCCCGTATTTTGTCGACCAGCGGCGCCAGGGCCGCCTTGACTTCTTCTTCCTCTTTGGCGATCAGTTTTTCCGCCTCCTCTTCCAGGCCGAAAAAGGCGGCGACTTCGGTCACGAAATTGCGGGTCGCCGAAAGGCCGATCGGGATATTCGGGAGGATGTAGGGAATCCCGAGCTTCTGCTTGAGGAATTCCACGAAATACAGATCATGCACATGGCAGAAGCAGACGTTGAGGGCCGCCTCGCTCAGCCAGCGCCATTCATCCGGCTCCTTGAACTCCACGAAAATTCTCACGTTCAGGCCCAAGGCCTCAAAAAGACGCCTGATTTCATTTTCGTCGTCCGGGCCGATGGACCAGGCGTTGAAAAGATTGACGGTGCGGCTTTTCTGATGTTCATATTCCCTTGTTTTCTGTTCATAGTCCCGATCCGCCCGGGAGAAGGGCTGGTAGTCCACATAGGGCTGGGGGACGAAAGGGAACTTTTGTAAAATGCCGTGATAGACCACGTCATAGGCCGAAGAGAAGACCTTGGCCTTGAAGCCGGGGCTGTGCAGGGGCACTACCGTGGCGGCGACTTCACGCTGAACGTTGTTCACGACCTCGTCTAGGTCGTCGCCGATGATGGCCGGGGCGCACGAGTTTATCACGAAGATGGCGGTCGGCCTGAAACGGCGGTCGGCCTCTATGATCGTTTGGCGCAATTTGGCTTCGCCGCCGCCGATGACGTCGCTTTCGTCCAGGTTGGTGCTGAACCAGCGAGCCCCGGACATTTTCACGCCGCGCCGCGCGCCGAAGGTCTTGACGCTGTAGTCGATCATGTGCGCCTGCGCGCCGCAGCCCACCGGGCCGTGAAAGATCACGACCGAATCTTTGACGGAAAAGGAAATAAGCGACGACACATACATCTGGCAGTTGGTGGACTGGCTGAAGTCGCGGTCGCACTGGTTCAGACAGCCTTTTTCCGCGCATTTGACCAGGCCGCAGGTGGAGCCGCCGAAGGCGTAACCGGTGTTGCGGACGCTCGCCTCGCGGCTGGGCGGCACTCTCAGGCTGAAATCGGCTTCCAGGTGCTTATCCATGATGTTCAAACCCTCCTCGCTACCTGGGCGTCGGACAGATCGCAAAGCAGGTTGAGCCCGCCGTTGTATCCGGCGTAGCCCCTGGCGACGGCCGTGCGGTTGATGACTGGATGGCTTACCGAAAGATGAAAGCCGTTCAAACTTTCGGCGAAGCCGTGCTCAAGAGTGGAGCCGAGGATAAACAGCGGCTCGATGCGTTCGTAGTATTGCTGAGACAGAAACTGCGGCCGGCTGGTGTTGAGATGCTGCTGAATGCGTTTGGCGTCGGTCTCGAAAACCAATTCCGGTTTTTCGGCGAAAACCAGTTCCTCAAAGCGCGCCGACAGAAGCCCGCGCTGTTCTTCCGTCAATTGATCGGTGACGTAGATATGAGTCGGCAGCCAGCCGAGTTCGTGGTCGAGATACAGGGCATAGGGCAGGGCATTGGTTGAATTGGCCACCACCACGGCGTAATTCTGGAAGTCGAAATCCACGACGAGGGGCGCCAGACGCTCCACATAGTCGTAATACCTCTCTGATTCCCCGCGGATGACCGCCTCCGCCGCCTCCGGCGCCAGGCCCAGTCTGGCGGCGATGTTTCGCAGAAATTCGCTGGTCGCCCTGGCGCCCACCGGCAAGTCCCCGAGCCAGTAATCAAGGCCGTGGCTTTCCTGAAGCTGCCGCCCCAGCTCTCCGCCGTAGGTGCGGTTGAAGATGATGTTCAAATCGGCCGCGCCGGCTTTCCTGACGTCGGCCAGGGTTTGACCGGGCGTGATGAAGGTGGTGACGGTCGCCCCCAACAGGCCCAACAAGCGGCTCAGCTCCTCCAAATCGCCCCGGAAGAAGGGGTCGTAACCGGGCAGGAGCCCCAAAAGATTGACGTGCGGCGCGGTTCCGGCTTCCGCCCTGGGTTCCTTTCGCGGGATGTACTGGCGGAAGAGCTCTTCAATGAAGCGGCGATAGCCGTAATAGCAGTCGCCTTTGAAGCCGCCGGTCTCGATGAAGACGGTCGGCGGCCGGTCAGGCAAATCGTTCAATACCGCTTTGACGTCGTCGCCGATGATGTCGGTCATGCAGGCGGTGGTGACGACGAAAAGATCGGCGTCAATGATTTCATAGGAGCTTTTCAGCTCTTTGGTCAAGGTCTCCGCGCCGCCGAAAATGATGTCGGATTCGCCGATGTTGGAACTGGGGATGCTGTGTTCATTGCAGTAGCCGCCGCCGTAATATCCGCCCTGGGCGTAGGCGCTGGAAAGGTTGCGCCCGCAGCCCTGCGCGCCGTGCACCACGGGGACGGTGCGGGGCAGCGCGTTTATCGTCGCCAGGACGCCGCCAAGCATGCAGGAGAAGCGGGGGCGTTCAATATAAGTCATGCTGGACTCCTTTTATCGCCTTTCAGCGAAACAGATCGGTGGACAGATAGCGTTCGCCGGTGTCCGGCAAGACGACCACCACAAGTTTTCCGGCATTTTCGGAGCGCCGGGCCACGGCGGCGGCGGCAAAGAGGGCCGCGCCGGAGGAAATGCCCGCCGGCAGTCCCTCCAGCCGGGCCGCCTCGCGGGCGGCGGTGAAGGCTTCGTCGGTTTTGACTCTGAAAATTTCGTCCACAACGCTCCGGTCGAAGACGTCCGGCACGAAGCCCGCGCCGATGCCCTGGATCTTGTGGGGGCCTGGTTTTTCGCCGGAAAGCGTCGAAGAATCGTAGGGTTCCACCGCGACGACCCAAACGGAGGGATTGTGGCGTTTGAGTTCCCGGCCCACGCCGGTGACGGTGCCGCCCGTGCCCACTCCGGCGACGAATACGGCCGCCTGCCCGTCGGTGTCGTCAAGGATTTCCCGAGCCGTGGTCAGGCGGTGTATCTCCGGATTGGCGGGGTTGCTGAACTGCTGGGGGACAAAGGCGCCCGGCAGTTGCCCGGCCAGCTCCCAAGCCTTGGCGATGGCCCCCTTCATGCCCTCGGCCCCTGGCGTCAGGATGAGTTCGGCCCCCAGGGCCGACATCAGCTTCCGGCGTTCCAGACTCATGGAGTCCGGCATCACCAGGATGATGCGGTAGCCCCGGGCGGCGGCCACAAAAGCGAGGCCTATGCCGGTGTTGCCGCTGGTCGGCTCGATAATGACGCTCTTGTCGTTGAGCAGACCCGCCTTTTCGGCGCTTTCGATCATGGCCAGGGCGATGCGGTCTTTGACGCTGCCCAGCGGGTTGAAGCTCTCCAGTTTGGCCACTAAAGCGCCCGACGGGACGTCATGCGCCGCGCTGTAGCGGTTAAGCCTCAATAAGGGCGTGCGGCCAATCAATTCCGTGAGGCTGTCGGCTATTTTCGACATGCGGTTGTTCTCCCATCCGTGAAGGCCTGGCGGCCTCTTTTAAATGCCGTCCGCTTCCCGGCCGACTTCGCCGGTCTCGACTTTCAGCAATTCCGTCGCCCAGCCCGCGGCCCATTGGTGCAGATCGACGACGGACAGCGGCGCCGGCGTTTTCGATTCGGTATGGGCGGCGATATTTTCGGCCAGGCGGAGGTAGACGTGGGCCTGGGGCGAATCCGGCGACATCTCGATGACGGTTTTCCCCTGCAATTCCGCCTGGGTGACGGTGACCGAACGCGGCACATACTCAACGACCCTCGTCTTGGTGCGTTCGGCGAAATCGTCGACGATGGCCCGGGAGTACGGCGCGTTTATCGAGTTGGCGATGACGCCGCCCAACAAAGCCCCGCCGCTGGCGCTGTATTTCTGAATGCCGGCGAAAAGATTGTTGGCGGCATAGAGGGCCATGAAGTCCGAGGAGGTCACGGTGAACACGTGCTTGGCGATGCCTTCGCGAATAGGCACGGCGAAGCCGCCGCAAACCACATCGCCCAGAACGTCGTAAATCACGACATTGATGCCCAGGTCCTCAAAGACCTTGAGCTGCTTTAACTGCTCGACCGCCGTGATGATGCCGCGCCCGGCGCAGCCTACCCCCGGGGCCGGGCCGCCGGCCTCCACGCAGTAGACCCCGTTAAAGCCCTTGAAGACTATTTCGTCGGCCGCGACCTTGCCTTTGCTTCGCAGGGTGTCAAGGACGGTGGGGATATATTTGCCGTCCCTTAGGGTATTGGTGGAATCGCTCTTGGGGTCGCAGCCCACCTGCATGACCCGATAACCCAATTTGGAGAGGGCGGCGCTGATGTTGGAGGAAGTGGTCGATTTGCCGATGCCGCCTTTGCCGTAGATGGCGATTTGCTTGATTTCGCCTGCCATTTTCTGTCCTTTGTTTAATGAAGTTTCCCGATGAGATTCGACCCCGTTTTACCGTTTGGCCAGGTGGTCGAGAGCGTCTTGAATGCCGATATGCGCGGCCAGACCCACCACGCCCTGTTTCGACAGCTGCCGAATGGCCTCCGGCCCTATTCGGCCGGCCAGAACCATATCGCAATCCGCCAGAAGGGCGACGGCGGCGCCAAGAATTTGCGGATCGTGGCTTTGGTCGCGGCAGGGGGCCGGACCGGGGCGGAGTTCAGCCAGGCGGTAGCCTTCATCCGCCAGCTCGTAGATCCGGTAGTTCTCCGCCCGGCCGAAGCATTCGTCAATCAGAACGCCCGTCTTACTGGCCACCGCCACGCGTCGGGGCGATTTACGAAATTTCTCAGCCATGGGAAAAAGTCTCCACCGGACGGAAATCACGATACAATTCCCGGGCGTAATCGCTGACCCCCGGCACGCCGCAGGCATCGGCGCGGCAGCGCCGGCAGTGGCGAAAAACCGCCAAATGGCCTTCCGCCGCTTCACGCGCGCTTTCAACCGCTTCATCGGCCGGCGCCGGCTCCGCCGCGAATTCGGCGGCCGGGAGCAGGGGAATGACGTTGAAATAAGACGCGCCCCAGGCCGCGACGGTTTTCGCCGCTTCCCCGACATGGCCGCCATTGACGGCGGGAACCAACACCAGATTTACCTTGATGGTCAGCCCCAAGGCCCGCGCCGACCGTATGCCCTCGCGCTGCGCCGAGATCAGGCGGGCCGCGCCGGCCTCCCCGGGCAGAAATTCGCCCCGCCACATGACCCCCCGGCACAACCGCGCCAGGATGGGCGGGTTCACGGCGTTGACCGTCACGGTCAGGGTCTGCAGGCCGGCTTCAACCAGGCGCGGCAGATATTCAGGCAGCGCCAGCCCGTTGGTGCTGAGGCAGGTCATCAGCCGCGGATGCTTCTGATGGGCCAGGGTCAAGGTTTCCACGGCATGGCTGGTCGCCAGCGGGTCGCCGGGGCCGGCCACCCCCACCACGGCGATTTCCGGGCAGATCCTTAAGGCCCGCTCCAGAATCGTCATAGCCTCGCCGGGCGTGACCACCCGCGCGGCGTTGCCCGGGCGCGGGGCCTTGGCCGATATGGCCCGCGCGCAGAACCGGCAGCGGATGTTGCACTCCGGACTCACCGGCAGATGGATGCGCCCGGTCGGCCGGCAGTGGTCGCCGAAGCAGGGATGAGATTCAAGCGTATTCATATGATCAAATCCTTTTTGCGCGGCGCAAGGGCTTTTTAGGGCGCTCATATGCCGGCGCCGTCCTCCAAGACTTCGCAGTGGTTGAGCTGCTCGTCCACCACCAAGTTGAGGTCATGAAGGAGATTGTCCCGCAGAGTCACGAAATTAGGGTGATGGATGGCGCTTTTACGGGAGCGCGGCCGAGGCAGTTCCACCGCCAGATCGCGCACTATCCGGCCGGGATGCGTCCCCATGACGATGACCCTGTTGCCGAGGATGATGGCCTCTTCCACGTCGTGGGTGACGAAAAACACGGTCTTGCCGGTTCCCCCGCCGATGACGGCATGGCTGTCGCCATGCCACAAGTCCAACAAAAGGTCCTGCTGACGGGCACGGGTAATTTCGTCCAGAGCCCCGAAAGGCTCATCCATCAAAAGAATCGGGGCATTTATGGCCAGGGCCCGCGCAATGGCGGTGCGCTGCCGCATCCCGCCGGAAAGTTCGCCCGGCAGTTTATCGGCGTCGGCGCGCAGCCCGACCAGTTCCAGAAATTCCTCGGCGATCATATTGCGGTTCGCCCGCGACGCGCCCAGCCCGGCCTGTTCGAGGGCCAGGACGATATTGTCGCGGCAGTTGAACCAGGGATACAGGCTGTAATCCTGAAAAACCACCGCCCGGTC
>JAISRV010000328.1 GCA_031273445.1 Candidatus Adiutrix sp.
GGATGATGCGGGGCCGCAATATGGACGACGTGCTTTTCAACGGCTCCCAGGGGCGGCCGGCCTCGGCCCTGGCTGAAGTCACCCTGACCCTGGCCCGCGATTGCGACCCGGAAAACGGCCTTTTGACCGCGGCCGAGACTTCCGTCACCCGCCGGCTCTACCGCAGCGGCGACAGCGAATACCTCATCAACAAAATTCCCTGCCGCCTGAAGGACGTGGCGCGTTTTTTCATGGACGTGGGCGTCGGCACCCGCGCCTACGGCATCATTGAGCAGGGCCGGGTCGGCTGGCTGGTCGACGCCCGCCCCGAGGAACGGCGCGGCCTGATCGACGAGGCCGCCGGCATCACCCGCTACAAACAGCAGAAAAAAGAGGCCGAACGCAAAATTGAGGCGGCCGGGCAAAATCTGGTCAACGTGGAGGTGATCAAGGCGGAGACGAAAAAACAGCTGGACCAGATCGCCAGAGCGGCCGCGCGGGCCGCGCGTTACCGGGCTTTGAAAGAGGAGCTGCGCGTCCTGGACCTGACCCTGTCGGCCCGGGCCCTCGTGGCGGCGCGGACCAAAAAACGCGCCCTGACCGAAATGAAGGAAGAAAACCGCCGCCTGACCATCTCCCTGACGGCCGAAGCCGACCTCCATGAACTGGAGGCGGAGAACGTCAAGCTGGCCGTGACCGGGGCGGAACAGGCCCTGGAAGAAAAAACGGGCCAGTGGCATCGCCTGACCGGCCGCCATGAAACCCTGAAAAAAGAGGCCGCCTTCACCCGTTCCAACCTGACCCAGGCCACTGAACGGCGCGAGACGGCGGCGGCCGAACTGACGCGCGTCGATTCCGAAAAAAAACGCAAGCTGGAGGAAGAAGCCCTCCTGGCGGAAGAACTGGAGAGCCTGGCCCGGGCCGAGGCCCTGGCCCGGGCCGCGACGGAAAATTTGCGGGAACAGTGGCGGACCCTCAAAACCAGGGCGGAGACCCTGAACCGGGAACACAGCCGGCGGGCCGGGGAACTGGCCGAGGCCGAACGCGCCCTGGCCCGCCTGGCCGAAAGCCTGGCCGGGACGGAAAGCCTGTGGGCCCACCACCAGTCGCGCCAGAGCGCCCTGGAGGAAGAAAGCCTGGCCGCGGCCCGGGCGGCCGAAGCGGCGGCCCGGCGCCATAAAGAATTGCGGGACCGGCGAGAAAGATTGAAGGCGGAGCTGGCCGAGGCGGCCGAAGAGGCGGCCGACCGCCGGGAAGCCGAAACAACGGCGCGGGCGGCCGAAAGCGGGGCCGCGGCGCGGGCGGCCGCGGCTGAAGCGCGCCTGGCCGCGCTCTCGGCCAAACTGGAGACCCTTCAAACCCTTCGGGACGATTTCAGCTGGTATCCCCAGGGGGTCAAGGCCCTCATGGCCGCGCCGGAACTGAGGGAGGCCGGGCTCCTCGGGCCGGCGGCCGAATTTCTCAAAATACCCGACGGTTATGAGGAAGCGGCCGAGGCGGCCCTGGGCGAGCGCCTGGCCTGGCTGGCGGCGCGCGACCGCCGGGCCGCCCTGACGGCCCTGGCTTATTTGGCCGAAGGCCGGCTGGGCCGTTGCGGCTTCATTGACTGCGAGGCCCTGACCGCCGGGGGACGGGAACTGACCCAGGCCCTTTTGGGCGATTTCGCGCTGGCCGAAAGCCTGGCCGAGGCGGAAACGCTCCCCGGCCGCCCGGTGCTGACCCGCAAGGGCGAATACGCCGGCCAGGGCCTTCTGGCCGGGGGCCGGCCCCCGGCCCCCGACGCCGGCGCCGCCGGCGCCGCCGCCGCCGGCGGCCTTCTGGCCCGTCTGAAAGAGGTGGAAGAGCTGGGCCGGGGCCGGGAGCGGGCCGAAGACGAATGGTCGGGCCTTAAGGCGGCCCGGGCCGAGGCCGCGGCCGCGCTGGAAAGGGCGGCCGAGGCGGCCGCGGCGGCTGAAAATGCCCGCCGCCGGGCCGAAAGCGCCCTGGCCGAAACCGACCAGGCCCTGGCGGCCGCGGCCGCGGAAGAGGCCCAAAGCGCCGCCCGCCATCGGGCGACAGCCGCGGAAAAGGCCAAGACCGACGCGGCCCTGGTCGAACTGGCCGGCGCCCTGGCCGAAGGCCGCGCTCAAAAAAACGAGTTGAAAAACGCGGTCGCCAGCCTGACCGGGGCGACGGCCGACCTGGCCGGGCGGCTGAGCGAGGAAACGGCCGCCCTGGAGGAACTGCGGACCGCCGGCGAGGAAGCCCGCCTGGCCGAAGCCGCGGCCGCCGACCGCCTGGACCGGGGCCAGGCCGATCTGGCCCGCGTGGCCGAGTGGCTGGAGGAAGTCGAAGACCGCCTGGCCGCGCGTTCAACCGAAGTCGAGAGCCTGAACGCGGATATTGAACGCTGCGCCGAGCGCTGCGCCGAGATTGAGACCAGTCTGGCCGAGTTTCCCGCCCTCATTGCTGAAGCCGAGCGGGGCGTGACCGCGGCCCGCGCGGAGCTGGAGGAACAGCGCCGCCGCCAGGCGGCCAGGGAGGCGGAAGCCCGGGAGACCCGCCGCCGCCGCGAGGCCGCGCATGCCCTTTTAAACGCCCAGGAGACAGAATTGCTGAGCCTGGGCTTCGAACTGGAAAAAATAGAGGAGAACCTGCGGCGCGAGTGGCGGACGCTCATGCCCGACCCCGAAGACCGCGCGGCGGCTGACGAAACGGCGACGGACGAAACAGGGTCGCCTGACGAAACAGGGTCGCCTGACGAAACGGAGACGCCTGACGAAACGGAGGCGCCGGAACTAAAAACGGCTGTGCCGGAACAAAAAGCTGTGCCGGAACAAAAATTGGACGCGGCCGAGTGGGCGGCCCGCCCTCTGGACGACGAAGCCCCCCGGCGCCGCGAGGCTCTGCGGGTCAAAATCGGCTCTTTGGGCGAAGTGAATCTGGAGGCCATTGAGAAGGAAGCCGGGCTCCGGGCCGAATACGAACGCCATCAGACCCAGTATGACGATCTGACCCAGGCGCTGGCCGATCTCAAGAGCGGCATCGCCCGCATCAACCACACCTGCAAAATAAGGTTCGCCGAAACCTTCAAGGGGGTCGACCAGAAATTCCGCGAGATTTTCCCCATCCTTTTCGAAGGCGGGGAAGGCTGGCTCAGCCTGACCGACGAGAGCGACGCCCTGGAGAGCGGCGTGGAGATTCACGTGCATCCGCCGGGCAAAAAAGTGCTGGTGATGAGCCTTCTTTCAGGCGGGGAAAAAGCCCTGACCGCGCTGGCCCTGATTTTCGCCCTCTACCT
>JAISRV010000380.1 GCA_031273445.1 Candidatus Adiutrix sp.
TTCATAAACTGGATTTTGTTGTTCTGCTGAAAGTCGGTCTGATCCACCAGATACTTGAGCCCCCGCCAGGATGATTCCAGTTTCCGGAACGTTTCATCGTGCATGACGGCGTTGACCTGGGCCGTGATTTTCCGGTCCAGCTCCACGATCATGTCGTCGACCAGGGCCCCGGTGATTTTGGCCTCGGGATTGGTGGTGATGAATTCGGCTAAAAAGGTCTGAAGACCCGCGCGGGTCATGTCGTAACCGGTTTCGCCCGGTTTCAGTTTGGAGGCTTCGACTATTTCATCCAAAAGGTCGTGCCCCTCCTGGGTTCCGGAAACGGCTCCGGCCGCGGCTTCGTTTTCAGCGGACATAAATTCCTCCGAATGCGGTTTTATTTTGCTAGTCTTTTTTCAGGCCCAAAGCTTCCAGCAGCTTATCCCTGGAGGCCTCGTCTTTGACTATATCCTGGAGTTTTTTGCGGAAATCGGGGACATTGGCCAGGGGGCCCTTCAAAGCCTTCAAAGCCTCACGTACTTCCAGCAGCTTGGCCAATTCAGGAACCGCGCCGGCCACGGCGTCGGGTTCAAAACTTTTCAGGCTGGAAAATTCCAGGTGAACCGGCAGTTTCGCGTCAGGGTCGTCGACGCCTGACAGTTCGTTGTGAACGGCCAGGTCCAGGGTGATGTTTTGGGCTTTCAGGACCTCGTTGAAGTTGTCCTTATCAACGGATATGGGGTCGCGGTCGTCAATCACGCGCGCGTCCGTTCGCTGAGTAAAATCACCTAATACCAATATTTTATTGGGTAATTCAATCTCAGCCTTGGCGTCGCCGGTGGCCGGATTATAAACGATGTTGACCCGTTCCTTGGGGGCGACAGAACCTTCTTTTGCCATAATCATCCGCCTTTCGCAACCGTGAATAAACGCGGACAAGCAAGTTCGGATCAGGTCGAATTCCGCTCGTCGCGCACTATGATCCGCTTAATATAGCACAATTATTTGACCGCCGGTATCATAATTTACGCTTCCGGCTCAAAATTTCAAATTAAAGAATTAAAGAGCTGCAGGACGCCGGCCTCCCGCTTGGAAGACGCGCTCCGGGGGCAGGTAAAGCTTATAATAGACGTCGTCGACGTGCAAAACATAATTGTATTTTTTTATAAAGAACCGCAAAAGCCTCCATTTATGAAAGGATATCCAGCGCCTGCCGCCCGGATCGGCCGACCCGTCGAGCGCCAGTATCAGCGGCGGCCGATTCAGGGCGACGCCCCGCTCCAGCTCGGCGGCAAAGGCTTCGGCCGGCGTATTGTGCAGATCTATCCACAAATCGTCAAAAAAAGGCTCCGCGTCGCTTAGCAGAAAGCAGATCGGGGCCTGCCCCATAACCACCATCTTCATGTCGGCCAGGGGTTTGAGTTCGCGGGCGATTTGGGCCAGCTTGACGGCGCGGACAGGGTTGGTTTTCATGCCCGCCAAAGGGCCGACCCCTTCGACGGCCGCGGTCGTCCGGCTGTAAGGCAGGTCCATAAAGGACGTCCGCATCTCCAGCCCGGTCAATTGAGGCAATTGCAGCCCCACCATGAACCAGAGCGTGAGGTTGGCGGCGAGGGCGGCTTTCCCGCCGACGGCGCCCGGCCGCTTCCGCTCCAGCCGGCTCGCGGCCTCCAGCCACAGCCGGCAGGTCAGGCCCAGGGCGCCGGCCAGGGCAAGGTGCCAATAGTAGGCGTAATGTCGCGCCCCGAAGTCGCTGCCTAAGGGCATGGCCAGGGCGACGACGATGATCATGCCGGAGATGTCGCTTAACAGGGGGTTTTTCCGGTGATAATATAAAAGGCCGGCCAGGGCGATCAGGGGCGCGGTCGCCGCCTGGAAAGGGTATAAAAACGAATAAGGATCGCCGGCCGCCAGGCCGCCTAAAAAGGCCAGGGCCGGGCCGCCGACGGCGATGACCGTCTTCATCAGCCCGAAGCCGGGCCAGGCGCCCATGAGCCCCATTAGGGCCAGGGAGCCCAGCAGCAGCCCGGGGACGTATAACCCCGCCGCCTCAAGCCCTGTTTGGATATTATTCAGAAACATCTCCCAGAGAGTCAAAAAATTATGGCTGTCGAGCCCGGTCCCGGCGGCGCCGGAGACCGCCCCGAGGTAGCCGAAGGCCTGAATAAAAGGCTCCGGCCCCCGCGCCAGCCACACCAGGCCGCAGAAGGCCGCCACGGCCCCCAGATAAGCCAGGGAAAACTGAGCCGCCCGTTTGAGCCCCTTGCGCCTCTGGCCCAGGCAGAACCAGTAATGCCACAGAGGCACGGCCGCCGCGGCGCAGTGCAGAATATTCGGCAGGCGAATAAAAATATTGAGGCCCAAAAGCGCCCCCGCCGCCAGAAGGCAGCTCAGCCGGTCCCGCTCCAGGGCGCGGTAAAGGAGATATAAGGCGGCCGAAAGAAACAGATAGCTGAAAGTGTTATAGCCGGCCACGTATATATAGGTGGTGGCGTGTATTGAGGCGCAGGCCAGGCCGATGAGGATCAGCCAGTCCGGAAAATGGCCGCGCAGCATGCGGAAGGTCCAGTAGGCTATGGCCGCGTAGATCAGGACGCAGGTCAGCTTCAGGGCCAGGAGCTGGCCGTAAGGCAGGGCCGCGTAAATCAGCCCGCCGAGCCAGCTGCTCAGGAGCGTGGAGAGCGGAGCGACTTCCGGATGGCTGAAAACATACCGGTAGCCGGCCAGATAGAAGCCGGTATCCGAGACGTCAAAGCCCCTGTTCGCGATTAAAAGCGGCCAGGCCGCAATCAGGGCCAGCCCGAACCAGGGCGACATTTTTTTGAGGGCGGGAATATTCATGTGACGACGCATTACAGGACACTAGCCGCGGTAGAAGCTGATTATGGCCTGTACGGCTGTTTCCAGGGCTTCCTCTTCCAGTCGGTAATACAACGGCAGCCGCAGGAGCCGCTCGCTTTCGGAGGTGGTGAAGCGGTCCCGCCCGTGGAAACGCCCGAATTTCAAGCCGGCGGGGGCGCTGTGCAGCGGCACGTAATGATAGACGGCCAGGCAGCCGCGCTGTTTAATGCGGGCGATCAGGCGAGAGCGTTCCTCCAGGTCAGCGGCTTTGATATAGAAAAGATGGGCGTTGTGTTCACAGCCGTCGGGGACGACCGGCAGTTCGATGGCCCCCCGCTCGGCCAGGGGGGTCAGCTCCTGCCGATAGCGCGTCCAGGAAGCCAGCCGGTTCAGCCGTATTTCTTCGGCTATCTCCAGCTGGCTCCAGAGATAGGCCGCGTTCAGGTCGCTGGGCAGATATGATGAGCCCCAGTCCATCCAGGAATATTTATCCACCTGCCCCCGGAAGAACTGGCTGCGGTTCGTGCCTTTTTCCCGCATGATTTCGGCGCTTTCCAGCCGGGCGGCGTCGCTGACGACCAGCGCCCCGCCTTCGCCCATGCAGTAGTTCTTCGTCTCATGGAAACTATAGCAGCCGAAGTCGCCCAGACCGCCCAGGGCCCGCCCCCGGTAGCCGGCCATAACCGCCTGGGCGGCGTCTTCCACCACCAGCAGATTATGGCGGCGCGCGATTTCGAGGATAGCCGCCATTTCGCAGGCCACCCCGGCATAGTGCATGGGGACGACGACCCTGGTGCGTTCGGTTATGGCCTCTTCGATCAGGCCTTCATCGAGGTTCATGGTGTCCGGACGTATATCCACGAAGACGACGCGCGCGCCCAGGGCCGTAAACGCGTTGGCGGTGGATGAAAAAGTATAGGAGGCCATGAGAACTTCATCGCCGGGCGCAAGGCCGCACAACCGCGCGGCCATCTCCAGGGCGTGGGAGCCGGAAGTGGTCAGGAGAACTTTGGCCGGGGCTACGAGGCCCTCCAGCCAGGCGGAACATTTTTTGGTGAAAGGGCCGTCGCCGCTGACCTGCCCTTTCAGCGCCTGCTCCAGGTAAAGGGCGGCGCGGTCTGGGCAAGGGGCCCGGTTAAAAGGAAACAAACTCTGGCCGCCTTTCAATTTTGGCTTGGAGCCTTGTCGAAGCGGGGTCGTAGCTGGGCAAAAAATGTGATTTTTGCCCAGCGAGGGGCCTTTTACCCACGTCAACCGGTCGCTTCGCTCCGTCGCCCCTCTCCGGGGGCGACCTGCTATTTTATAATATAAATGATTGGCTTGGCTGGCGGGGTCGTAGCTGGGCAAAAAATGTGATTTTTGCCCAGCGAGGGGCCTTTTACCCACCTCAACCGGTCGCTTCGCTCCGGGGGCGACTGCTTTTTAAAAACATTCGCCTACAGTCGAGAACTGATGGCCGTCAGCCCCTGAAATGGCGGGGCGTAACGAACGGAACAAATGAGCGATGAAACTAAAAATGAGCGATGAGACAAATCCAATTATTATGCTTTGAGCCGATTTTTGTCAATATATTTAAAGGCCAAGACTGACGGCCCTTGTCCGGCGGCCGGCCTTGGGCCGTTTGACGGGGGCGGAGCGATCTGTTAAAATTATAAAATAAAATTTTTAGATCTTTAGCGACAGATGGCCGTCTGATTTCGTCGTCCGGCTTCACGGAAATTATATGAATGACGCCGTTGGACGAACCTGGCGGAGGCGGTCTGCGCCCTGAAACACGGCGATAATCCGCGTCGCCGCAAAAAAGAGGAGGTTGTTATATGAAAAGATTTTTTAAGCCCTTGGTTCTCTCCCTGGTCTTGTTGTTCTGCCTGTCGCAGGCGGCCCTGGCCCAAACCCTCG
>JAISRV010000009.1 GCA_031273445.1 Candidatus Adiutrix sp.
CCCGCCCCCATGTTCAGATGACCGACTTCGCTGGAGCCCTGGTAGCCCTCCGGCAGGCCCACCGGCTCGCCGGAGGCGTCAAGGAGGGTCCAGGGGCAGGTCTCTAAAAGGGAGTCCAGATATGGCGTTTTGGCGGCCATGACGGCGTTGCCCCTGGGGTCGTCGTTGCGCCCCCAGCCGTCGCGGATGATAAGGCAGGCGGGTCTCATGATTTTATTCACCCCTTTTGGTTCGGGTTTCGTTCAGTCGGCGGCCGCTTCAGCCGCCGATGAGGCTCATGTCGCGGCGCGGCCTGTTTTCTCCGGAACCGAAGCCTTCGCCTCGGCCGTGGCGGAGAGGCTTGAGCGAGGCCGCGAGCTGAAAAAGCGCCCGTAATTCGTCGTCGCCGGCGCCGCGGCGAAGAGCCGCGCCGATGTTGATTTCGCTTTCGGTCAAAAGGCAGGGTTTCAGTTTCCCGTCGGCGGTCAGTCTCAGGCGGTTGCAGAGGCCGCAGAAGTGATCGCTCATGGGGCTGATGAAGCCGACGGCGCCGGGAGCGCCTTCCGGCTTGTAGAGCCGGGCCGGGGCATGGGGGTCGGGGCCGGCCAGCGGGCTTAAGGGCGGCAGCCGCTCCCGCAGCCTGGCTAGAAGTTCGCCTGAGGGCACGCAGGAGGCGGCCGACCATATCGTCTGGCGGCCGATCGGCATATGCTCTATAAAACGGACTTCGATCGGATAGCGGAGGGCCAGAGCGGCCAGAGGGGCCCATTCGGTCTCGTTGAGGCCGCGAATGGGCACGCAGTTTATTTTGACGGTCAGGCCGTGGTCCAGCGCGGCTTCGAAGCCGGCCCAGGCCTGGCGGAATTTATCCCGGCCTTCGGCGGCCGGGAGGCCGGCCATGACGGCGTAGACCGCCGGGGTCAGGGCGTTTAAACTTAAGTTCACGCCCTCGACTCCGGCCGCCTTCAAGTCGCCGGCCAGGGCCGGGAGGAAGAGGCCATTGGTCGTGAGCCTGATCCGCCTGAAGAGGCCGCTTCGGCCGAGCCTGGCGATGAAGCCGGTCAAGTCGCGCCTCACCAGCGGCTCCCCCCCGGTGATGCGGATTTTTTCGCCGCCCAGGCCGGCGAATATTTCGGCCAGGCGCAGCATTTCTTCATAAGTCAGAATGTCGGCGTGGCCGAGTTTCAACACGCCTTCCGGCGGCATGCAGTAGAGGCAGCGCAGATTGCAGCGGTCGATCGCCGAAAGGCGCAGATAGGTCAGACGGCGGCCGCCCGGGGCCAGAAGGCCCGGTTCTTTGCGCGCGGCGCTGGCAACTGAAGCGGACATTCACCTATGATAACTCATTTGCGCCGCCTTTTCCAGCCAGAAGGCGCAGGCCTTCGGCCAGGGAGACGGTCGGCTCGTAGCCCAGGTCGAGCCTGGCCCGGTCGAGCTTGAACCAGTGGGGCAGGGTCAGTTCTTCCGCCACAAAAGAGGTCAGCGGGGGTTCGCCCGCCAGCGGCAGAATTTTCCAGGCCTTTTCCAGGGCGCGCGCGGCGATCCGGCCCGGCCCGGCCGGCCAAAAGCCGCGTATGGCCAGCTTCTCGCCCCGGGCCGCGGCGGCGGCGGCCAGAATGCGGCCGATAAGTTCGGCCGCCGTCAGCGGCTCCCCTTGGGCGATGAAGTAGGCCCGGCCGGCCGGGCCGCCGGCCGGGCCGGCCGGCCCGCCGGCGGACTGCCGCGCCAGTTTTTCGGCGGCCAGCACATGGGCCCGGGCGGCGTTGTCGATATAGACGCCGTCGACCAGGGCCTCGGAGCGCAATAGCCAGAGACGGTTTTGGCGGGCTTTGTCCATCAGGCGCGGCAGAAAGTGCGGATCGCCCGGGCCCCATATGAGATGGGGTCTCAGGGCCGTGGTGCGGAAGCCCGGGCCGTCGGCCGCGAGAACCGCCCGCTCGGCCAGCATTTTTGAATAAGGATAGCCGTGGGCCGGGTTGCCGGTATAGGGCGCGGATTCGTCGACGCCGTTTAAAGGGGCGCCCGTATGCACGACGCTGGGCGAACTGGCGTGAACGAACCAGGCGGCCCCGCCGCGGCGGGCCGCGGACAGGAGGTTCACGGTGGTCACGAAGTTGGCCTCGACGAAGCTGTCGAGCGTGCCCCAGACGCCGCTTTTAGCCGCGCAGTGGATGACGCCGTCCAGGCCTTTGACGGCGGAGTCGAGGCTCGGGACATCAAGAAGATCGCCCGGCGCCGTCTCCACGCCCAGAGCTTCAAGTTCCGGCGCCGGCCGCCGAACCAGCGCCCGCGCCCGATAGCCCGCCGCCGTCAGGAAATCAATGACGCGTCGGCCCAGAAAGCCTTGCCCGCCGCTGACCAGTATTTTCATTTTTTACGCAGCCCTTCCGCCGGTAAAGCGAGATGTTCGGGAATGCGGCCGGCCCAGTAGCGTCACCAGTATTTTCATTTTTTACGCAGCTCTTCCTCCGGTAAAGCGAGATGTTCGGGAATGCGGCCGGCCCAGTAGCGTCACCAGTATTTTCATTTTTTACGCAGCTCTTCCGCCAGGAAAGCGAGATGTTCGGGAATGCGGCCGGCCCAGTAGCGCCAGTCGTGCCCGCCCTCGTCTTCATTGTAAACGTGTTCGATCTCCAATTTGTCGAGAAGGTCGGCATAGGCCCGGTTTTCCGCCAGCGTCAGCCTGTCGTCGCGCCCCACGGCCACAATGACGGCCACGCCGTCGAGCGCGCGCGGGTTCGCCTCCGTCAGCTGGCGGGCGCTGTTGTCGCGCCACCCGCGCTCGTTCAGATCGGGCGGCCCCAGAACCTCGCGCAGCTTCAGCGAAAGGTCCAGTTTCGTTTCGCCGCTGTGGGCGACGAGGTCCAGCACCCCGCTTATGGAGCTTACGGCCTTGAAGGTCCCGGGGTGCTTAAGGGCCAGCGTGAGGGCGCCATGCCCGCCCATCGAAAGGCCGCTGATGGCCAGACGGCCCGGCTCCGCCGGCTCCGTGGCCAGAATGTGCGGCAACAGTTCGCGCATGATGTAGGTCTCAATAGCGGCCTCCGGCCCGTCGACATACCAGCCGAAGGCTTCTCCGTCAGGCATGACGATGACCGCCTGATGCAAAGCCGCCAGTTCTTCTAAAGTTTTTTCGCCGAGATGGCTCAGCCAGGCCTCGGGCCTGTCCCAGGCGCCGTGCAGGAGAAAAATGGTCGGGAAGGGGCCTGGCGACTGGGGCGACGGCTCGGGCCGGACCACCAGGTAGCTGGTCGCCTGGCCTCTGGCCTTGGAAAAGAGGGTTTTTTCGCTCAGGTTGGCCGCGGGGGCGGAGGAAGGCGCGGCCTCGCCGGCGGCGTCATGGCCGGCGTCGGGCGCCTCCGCGGCCCCTGGAGCAGGCGGAGTTTCGCGGCCGATTTGACTTTCTTCCTCCGGGCCGGGAGATTTTTGTTCGTAACTGGCCCAGGACCCGGTTTCCGACAGAAATTTTTCCGCCATGATCTCGCCGCCTTTTTCGGTGAGATGGATGGAGTCCTTGGCCCTTATGCGCACATGCCGGCCCTGGGCGTCCACGGCGAAGGCCGCGTATTTGCCTTCAGCGTCGGCCACCGCCAGCCAGCCGTCCCAAAAGCGGCCGTTGGAACTCTCCGCGCAGGCTTTCTCAACCACACGGTTGATGTTGGCCGCCCGCGCGCCGTAAGGCTCGCGCCCCATGATCGGCAGGCCCGCCCAGAAGACCCGGACATTCCTGGCCGCGGCCCGGCTTAACAGGTCGCGCACGCGTTGGCCGTATATTTCGTTCCATTCGTCGCTGGCCACATGTACGCGCTTTTTGCCGCCGGCGTTCAGGATATCCTGCGTATCGTTGGCGCCCAGGGTGATGATGACCAGTTCAGGCTCATATTTGTCCAGCATCTCGTCAAAATATTTCAGCCAGTCGAAAACGTCCAGCCGGCAAAGGCCGGCGCCGTAGCGGCCGTCCCGGCGGACGGTCAGCCCTTCGAATTTTTTGAGTTTGCGCTGCAGCGGAGGGCCAAAGCCTTCCAGCATCATCGAGTCGCCTAAAAGAAGCACTTTGGAGGGATTGTATTCGGGGGCCGGCGTCGGGGTCTCTTCGGCCTGGGCGGGGGCCGGCGTCGGGGTCTCTTCGGCCTGGGCGGGGGGCGGCTCCGGAGTCTCCTCGGCCTGGGCGGGGGGCGGCTCCGGAGTCTCCTCGGCCTGGGCGGGGGGCGGCTCCGGGGTCTCTTCGGCCGGCGCGGGGGCCGGCGCCGGGCTCGTTTCGGCCGTCTCCTCTTCCTTTGGCGCCAAAGAGAGGCCCTGGCCGCCGTAAGAGGCCGCGGCCAACTCAAAATCCGGCCGCTCTTCGTGGCCGCGGCTGGCCCGGGCCGCCCGACCGCCGACAGCGACGGCTGAGACGGCTTTTAGGGCTTCGTCTTCGATCCGGTTGAGCCAGGCCGGGCCGAAGGGCTCGACATGTTTGTTTATAAAGGCGGCGAGGCTGAAGGCGGCCTCGGACAAAAAGCCTTCCCGCCCGGCCCCCTGATCGTCGAACCAGTCCGCCACCCGCCCGGACTGATGGAAGGCCGTCAG
>JAISRV010000123.1 GCA_031273445.1 Candidatus Adiutrix sp.
CACCCTGACCATAGACTCCAACGGCGCGCGCGACCTCGACGACGCCGTCTCCATCAAGTCGCTGGCCGGCGGCCGCTGGCAGGTGGGCATCCACATTACCGACGTCGCGGCCTTCATTCTTCCCGATTCGCCCCTTGACCTGGCCGCCCGCCGCCGGGCTTCATCCATCTATCTGCCTGAAGGCAAATACCCCATGCTGCCGGGAGAACTGTCGGAAGGCCTCTTAAGCCTCACGCCCGGCGACGTCAAACCCGCTTTCTCCTTTCTGGCCACCATCGAAAAAGACGGCGCCGTCGCCGAATACGACCTGGGGCCCAGCCTGATCAGAGTGGATCGGCAGTTTTCCTTTTCCGAGGCCGACAGCCTTCTGGATGATGATTCCGACCTGGTCGAGCTGTGGGACCTGGCCCAGGCGCTGGTCGCCAGGCGCGAAGCGGCCGGCGGCGTCAACCTGGGTCTGCCGAAGCTGAACGTGTTCCTCCAGCCCGACGGCGCCGTCTGCCCGGGCCTGGCCAACTGGGACACCCCGGCCAAAACCATCATCGGCGAAATAATGATTCTGGCCAATCATCTGGCCGCCGAAGCGCTTCATAAAAACGGCTACCCCTGCCCTTTCCGCGTGCAGGACAAAACGCGGGAAGCGCCGCCTAAAAATGTTCCCGACGGCCCCGACGGCGCGCTGGCCCTGGCGCTGGCCCTCCGCCGGCGCATCGGGCGCGGCGGCTTGAGCTTCAAGCCGGGGCCGCACCACGGCCTGGGCCTGTCGGTCTATACCGCCTTCACCGCGCCCATGCGCCGTTATCTGGACCTTCTGGTGGCCCGCCAGTTGCGCTCCCTGGCCGAAGACGCCCCCCCGGCCATGGACGAACAGAGCTTCATGCGCCTGGGGCTGCCGGCCTATGAGCTGCAGCAGCGTATCCAGAAGATGCAGTCCCGCCGATTGCGCTACTGGCTGATGGTCTGGCTGGAAGATAAAGTCGGCCGGGAATTTTCCGCCCTGGTTTTCGAACAAAACGGGCGCCGCCTGCGGGTCTGCCTTACGGACTTTATGCTGGAATTCGACATTTTTACGCCGCGCGACAGCGACGGCGGGCCGGATCTTTTGGGAAAACGCATTCAGATGAAGCTGGTCGCCGCGCGTAAAGGCGACGAGGCGCCGCGTTTCGAGGTGGTTTGATGAGCCTTATCGCCCCTCCGCCGCAAATGAAGCCCTTCGCCGCCGTCTTCGCCGGCGACGGCCGCCGGCTGACGGCCGGCCTTATAGCCCTGAACGGTTTTTTCGGCGGCGAGCCCGACGTCATGAGCCCGGCTTTCCCGGTGGTCGAAACCGCGTATTATGAAAAGGAAATGGGCCCGGGCCTGGTCAAGGTTTACGCCTCCTGGCCGCGCCTGATGGCGCCCGGCCGCCTGGTCGAAGTCAAGCTCGCGGCCATGGCCTGGGAAAGGCGCAATTCGCCCCAAGGCCGCCGCGAGGCCAACCTGGACCCCGGCTATATTTCCGTCGGCGGGCTGGTGCTCTCCACCGGCAAGTTCAGGGGGCACCGGCTGTATCTGGGGCACGGCCTCTGGGGCGAACTGACGCTTTCATACCATAAGGGCGCCTTCCAGCCCTTTCCCTGGACCTATCAGGACTATGTCAATCCGGAAGTGCAGAGTTGCCTGCTCAAAATGCGCAAAATATATATGGAACAACGGCTGGACCTTATTAAAACGGAGCGGCGAAAATGATCAGGAGCATGACCGGTTTCGGCGCGGCCTCCGGGGAGTTTGCGGGGCGCGCCCTGACGGTGGAAGTAAAAAGCGTCAATAACCGCTTCCGGGAAGTGGCCATCAGAGCGCCCAAAATATGCGCGCCCCTGGAGGAGGCCATCAAAAAACAGGTGGCCGCCAAAGTCGAACGCGGCCGCGTGGATCTGTGGGTTCAGTTGGACGACCGCGCCTTGAAGCGGCGCAGCCTTTCGGCGGATATGGAACTGGCCGCCGAAGTCAAACGGCTGCTGGTCGAACTGCGCGACGGCCTGGGTCTGGAGGGGCCGATCACCATTGACCATATCCTGGCGCACAACGTGATTTCGGCCAACGAAGACAGCCCCGACCTGGAAGAAATGTGGCGGGCGCTGTCCCCGCGCGTCGACGAAGCGCTGGATGAGCTGGTGGCCATGCGCTTTCATGAAGGCGAGGCCTTGGCCGCCGATCTGACCAAAAGACTGTCGACCCTGTCGGCATTAAGCTCGGAGGTGGAGCAGCTGGCCGCCGCCGCCCCGGCCCTGCTTCTGGAAAAACTCAAAACCAGGCTGAACGAACTGGTCAACGGGCTCAAGATAGACCCGGCCAGGCTGGCGCAGGAAGCGGCCCTTCTGGCCGACCGGGCCGACATCACCGAAGAGGTGGTTCGCCTGGGCAGCCATATTGAAAGATTTTACGAGTTTATCGCCGGAAAAGAAGCTTCCGGCCGTCGGCTGGACTTCCTCTTGCAGGAAATGGGCCGTGAAGTCAACACCATGGGTTCCAAAGCCCAGGACGTCCGCATCAGCACGCTGGTTCTGTCCATGAAGGCTGAACTGGAAAAACTCCGCGAACAGGCGCAAAATATAGAATAATTTTCCGAGGTGGACAAAAAATGCTCAGATTAATGAACGCCGGGTTCGGCAACATGGTGGTCATAGACAAAGTGGCGGCCATAATCTCTCCCGGTTCGGCCCCGGCCAAACGGCTGAAGGACGAAGCCCGCGACGGGAACCGGCTGGTGGACATCACTCAGGGCCGCCGAACCCGCGCCATCATCGTCACGGTCTCCAATCATATTTTTCTCTCGGCCGTTCAGGTCGAAACTTTGGCCGCCCGCTTCCAGCAAGAGGCCGCCCGACCCGCCGCCGAGGCTCTGGAGAAGCTATGAGCGCCACGGAGAGTCCGAACAAACCCGGCCGTTTCTTCGTCATCAGCGCCCCCTCGGGCTCCGGCAAATCGACCCTCACGGCTCTCGTCAGGGAAAAACTGCCCGGCCTGATCTATTCCGTCTCCTACACCACCCGCGCCCCGCGACCGGGCGAAGTCGACGGCCGCGACTACAATTTCG
>JAISRV010000204.1 GCA_031273445.1 Candidatus Adiutrix sp.
GCGATATCGCTCAGGGTCGATATTATTTTGCTGATTTTAAGGTGGCGGCCGTATTCGGCCAAAAAAGTGCCGCCCAGAACGCCGATCGGCACGCCGACGAGAGCGGCGGTCAAAGTCAACAGGCCCTGCCCCAGAAAAGCGCTTTTCAGGCCGCCGGAATCGGTTACGGCGGGCGGAGCGGGGTCGTCCAGGAAGAGCCGCCAGTTGATGGCGCTCAGGCCGTTTTTTAAAACGTCATAGAGAATGACGAACAATAAAAACAGACCAACGGCGGAGCACAGGCAGGCCAGAGTCAGGGCCGTGATGTTTTTTATTTTTCTTTGCCGAATATGCTGCTTCATGACTTGGGCCTCAAGATGTATTTAGCCAAAGACAACACCAAGAAATTAGCCGTCAATAAGACCAGGGCCAGGGTGAAGAGCGAAGACATCTGCAGCCCCGCCGCTTCGTTAAATTCGTTGGCCATGACCGAGGTTATGGTGGCGTATGGGGCAAAGAGGGAATCCAGAGCCGCGTGCCGGTTGCCGATGACGTAGGCCACGGCCATGGTTTCGCCCAGGGCCCGACCCATGGCGATGATGATGCCGCCGGCCAGCGCGCTTTTGGTGAAAGGCATGACGACCTGGGCCATGGTCTCCCAGCGGGTGGCCCCCAGAGCATAGGCCGATTCTTTTAAAATCGGCGGCGTTTGGTTAAAGGCGTCGCGGGCGATGCTGGCGATGAAGGGGACGATCATGACCGCCAGCACCATGGAGGCGGTGAAAATATTGACGCCGCCGGCGTATTTGCTTTGGAAGAATGAGCCGATCAGAGGCAGAGAGCCCAAACTCGCCCCGACCAACGGCTGGAAATAACGCTCCAAAAACGGAGCTAAAACGAACAGGCCCCACATGCCGTAAATAATGCTGGGTATGGCCGCCAGCAATTCTATGGCCGTGCCGATCATGCCCCTGAGTTTATGGGGGCACAGTTCCGTCAAAAAAATGGCCGTGCCCAGGGCGACGGGAACGGCCGCAATTAAGGCGATGGATGTGCTTATGACCGTGCCGGCCAGCGGCCGGAGCGCTCCGTAAAGATCGCCGGCATAATCCCAGCGGGCGCTGAAAATGAATTTGAATAAGCCGAAATTGTCGATGGCCGGCCAGGCTTCATAAAACAAAGCGACCAGCATGCCGCCGATCAGCGCGATGACGCTCAGGGCCGCCAAAGCGGTAAAGCCTTTAAAAATGATATTTATGACTTTGGCTGTGTTCATAAGTTTTTTATAGCTCGATTTTGCCAGGGAATTGTCAGGGAAATGTAAATTTTTTGTAAAATGGCGATTGGTTTATGGCCCTGGCCATTAAACATAGCGATTTGGCGCTGTTTTCATCCCCTGAAAACAACTTTTCGCCGGGTCGCTCAGTTGCGGCATTCAGTCGCCGGGTCAATAAAAGATATTTGAAGACGGCCGGCTTCATTGAGCGCCTGCTGCAAAAAATCGCAGAAAACGGCGGCGGCTTCCGATAAATTTCCGGAATTATCTATCTCCGGCAGATTGTTTATTTCAGGAAATTTATATTCAAGCGGCTTAAGACGTTCAGCCGTCGCGGCCTGGTCTTCGCGGCCGCGCGCCTTCAACCTTTCGACGATCACCTCGGGTCTGGCCGTGACCAGGATGGGCCTCAGGTCCGGAATTATTTTCAAAGCCCTGGGCAAATAAGCGCGTGAACCGTTCATCACCGCCACCCGGCCTTCTTCAAGCCATTTTTTTACTTCAAGGCCCGGGATGCCGTAACTCAGCCCGTGACTGCGCCAGCTGAAAATAAATTCGCCGCTGTTTTCGAGCTGATCGAACAGGAACTGACTGACGGCCAGGTTGTCTTCGCTGCCGGATTCGTCTTCGCGGGTGATATAGCGCCGGACGAATTTCAGGCCGGGCGAGTCTTTGAATTTTATTTTAGCCGCCTTAATAAGCGAATCCTTGCCCGCCCCGGAAGGCCCCATGACGTATATGAGCGAACCGTCCATCAGAACACGCGCCGACCTTTGGCGAAGACTTCCTTGACGAAAGGCCGGCCGCGATTAAAGCCGACCCGGACGAAATCGGCCAGCCGCCCGGGGGCGAGCTGGCCCCGGTCGTTCAGGTCGACGGCCTGGGCCGGCTTGAGGCTGATGCTGGCCGCCGCTTTTTCGATCGGCCAATCGAGCTTTTCATGAAGAATCCAGGCCGCGCTCAAAAGGCCGGCCGGGACATAATCAGACGACAGTATGTCCAGGCAGCCAGCCGCGGCCACTTCCAGGGCCGAGACATTGCCTGAATGCGAGCCGCCCCGGATCAGGTTGGGCGCGCCCATGACCACCAAAAGCCCGCTGACCCGGGCCGCCCGGGCCGCTTCCATCGTCGTGGGGAATTCGCTGATCTGAAGTTTGCGGTCGACCGCCTCCTGAACATGTTCCGGCAGCGTGTCGTCATGCGAGGCGATGGGGATGGAGCGGTCGCGGGCATATTTTAAAGCGATCTCCAAATTGAGAGAAGCGTGTTTTTCGCGTTTTTTCAAAAGCTCCTCAACCTCGCTTTTCAATTTGTCCGGGCTCAAATCGGACTTGGCGTAATACTGAAGATAATAGTCAATGTCGCGCCACTGCCTCTGGCCGGGGCTGTGATCCATCAGCGACAGCAGCCTGACCGGCTCAAGTTCGGCCAGACCTTCAAACAGCTCGGCCATTTCCGGGGCGGGCAATTCGCATCTCAAATGAATCAGGTGATCGACCCGCAAAGCCGGATTTAGCGGGGCCTTCGCCAGCGCCTCCAAAGAAAGCTTTAAAATGGCCCGCCGTTCTTTTTGTCCAGGCTCGCCGACGCAAACGGAATCCAAGACCGTGGTGATGCCGGCCGCCGCCAGTTGGGCGTCATGGATTTCCAGGGCGGCTTCCGGAAATGGCCAAAATGTTCCCTGCCTGGGCATTATATGCTTTTCAAGGTTGTCGGTATGCAACTCCACAAAACCGGGCCACACATAGTCGCCCTCGAAGTCTTCGCCCGGGGCCAAAACAGCGCCGGCGCTCACATCTTTAATCAGACCGTTGTCGACCTGCAAACTGCCTTTGATCAGCCCGTCGGGCAAAACTATGACCGCGTTTTTATACAGCCGGCTTTTTTCGGCGCGGCTGATCCAGGGCCCCGCCTGTTGGCCATATATGTTTGAGGCTTCATTTAACATGCTAATTCTCGCTTTCATGGTCCGGCCTGACCAGAAGGTGTTCCCGGTCGGCCACTGTGTTTCTGATTTCATCATCATGAAAAATGCCCATTATGGCCGCGCCGCGCTCTTTGGCCGCCTCAATCAAATCCCTGACGACGCGCCTGTTGGCTTTATCCAAAGACGCGGTCGGCTCGTCCAGAAGTAAAATCGGCTTTAATTTGACGAAGCCCCGGGCAATGTTGACTCTTTGCCTTTCTCCGCCCGAAAAAGTGGCCGGGGCCACGGCCCAGAGCCTTCGGGGAATATTGAGCCGCCCCAGGAGTTCAGCGGCCTGGCCGGCGGCCTCTTTCGGGTCTTCGCCGGCTTTAATCAGCGGCTCGGCGACAATATTCAAAGCCGACACCCTGGGTATGACCGCCAGAAACTGACTGACATAAGCCATGGTTTTGAGCCTGGCCGCCATAATTTGGCGCGGCGAAGCGGCGTTTATTTCCAGGTTTTGGCCCTGGTGGACGATCGAGATGCGGCCCGAATCTGTTAGATAATTGCCGTAGACGCAGCGTAAAAGGGAAGATTTGCCGGCCCCGGACGGGCCGTTGACGGCCAGACATTCGCCCGCCTCGACCGTCAGGCTGACCGCCTCCAGAGCTTTGAGCCTGACCCCGCCCTGCTGATGCAGAGTGAAGGTCTTGGATATGTTTTCTATTTTGATCATGGCCGCAGGCATAAGCCGCTGTTCCTTAAAATTGCGGAATTGAGGCCACCAGCAGTTGGGTGTAACTGTGCTGGGGGTCATCCAAAACCTGGTCGGTCAGCCCGCTTTCAACTATGCGGCCGGCCTGCATCACCATCAGACGTTCCGATAAAAGCCGGGCCGCCGCCAGGTCATGGGTGACCAGAACCACGGCCAGGCCAAGTCCGGCGACCAGGCCTCGCAATAAATCGAGCAGCCGGGCCTGCACGGAAACGTCCAGGCCTCCGGTGGGCTCATCCATAAAGACCAGCTTGGGGGAGGTCACAAGATTCCTGGCGATCTGCAAACGTTGACGCATGCCGCCGGAATAGATCAAGGGCTTGTCGTCCAGGCGGCTTTTATCTATTTCAACCTTGTCGAGCCAGTTTTCAGCCTCCCGCCTGAGTTTCGCAAAGTTCCGCGCTCCCCCGGCCATGAGCCTCTCGCCGATGTTGGCCCCGGCGCTGACGTTAAGCCGCAGCCCCTCAGAGGCGTTTTGGCGGACGAAGCCAAGCTCGGTTCTTTGGAGGAGGCGCCGCCGGCCTTCGGTCAGGGCGTGCATATCGCGCTCGCAGCCGTCGCCGCGATAAATCACCTGGCCGCTTTCCGGTTTTAAACAGCCGGAAATAATGTTCAGAAGAGTGCTTTTGCCGGAACCCGATTCGCCGACCAGCCCCAATATCTCGCCCGGCCACACGTCGAAAGATATTTCGCGGCAAACCGGACGCCGGTTGAATTCCTTATAGATATTTTTTACGGAAAGCAGCGGTTTTTGCATTTTTTGACTCGCCGATGGGCCGCCTTGGTCGCAGCCGGGCAAAAAATGTGATTTTTTAAAAATATTCGTCTACGCCCGAGAAGCGCCTTTTGGCCCGGCCTCAGCCCGCTTGCGGCAAAAATCCGAATCGGAACAGACGAAGAGGCGGCCGCCCTGATCATCTATCACCAATTCGTCAAGATAGCTGTTTTCGGCCCCGCAGATGGCGCAGCGTTCGTTCCAGCTTTGCACTGTGAAAGGATAGTCCTCAAAATCAAGGCTTTTGACTTTGGTATAGGGCGGGATGGCGTAAATGCGTTTTTCCCGCCCGGCCCCAAAAAGCTGCAGGGCCGGAGAATGGTCCAGTTTCGGGTTATCGAAGCGCGGTATGGGCGAGGGGCTCATAATATAACGGTCGTTGACCATGACCGGATAATCGTAACTGGCGGCGATTTGTCCATGTTTGGCGATATCCTCATAAAGCTTCACGTGCATGAGTCCGTATTCGTTGAGCCCGTGCAGGGTTCTGGTTTCCGTTTCTCTGGGCTCCAGCTGCCTTAGCGGCTCCGGAAGCGGAACTTGATAAACCATGATTTGCCCTTCCCTTAAGGGCGTTTCCGGAATGCGGTGCCGGGTTTGAATAATGCTGGCCTCCTCTGTTCTGGCGCTGACGGCCACGCCGGCGGTTTTGGCGAAAAAGCCGCGTATGGAAACCGCGTTGGTGGTGTCGTCGGAACCCTGGTCGATCACCTTGAGGGTATCGTCAGGGCCGATGACGGCGGCGGTCACCTGGATGCCGCCGGTGCCCCAACCGTAAGGCATGGGCATTTCCCGGCTGGAAAAAGGCGTCTGATGGCCCGGGACGGCCACTGCCTTCAAGATGGCCCGGCGGATCATTCTTTTGGTGTTTTCGTCCAGATAGGCGAAGTTATAAAGGTTTCCCTCCGGCCGCCTATTCATCGCGCCCGCCGCCTTGCCGATAATTTTCCCGCAGGCTTTTCAGCATGGACAGTTCAGCCTGAAAGTCCACGTAATGCGGCAGCTTGATATGCTCCACAAAGCCGGCCGCCTCAATGTTGTCGCTATGCTGCATGACGAATTCCTCATCCTGGGCCGGGCCTTTGATTTCCTCGCCGAATTCCTTGGCCCTCAGGGCCCGGTCGACAATGGCCATGGACAGGGCTTTGCGTTCATTGCAGCCGAAGACCAGGCCGTAGCCCCTGGTGAAACAGGGCTTCAGCGCCCCGCCGCCATGAAACTGGTTGACTGTTTCGCATTCGGTTATTTCAATTTCGCCGATGGCCAGCGGAAACCCAAGTTCCGGCGGAATTATTTCCACCTTTACCGTCCCCAGCCGCAATTCAGACACGAAAGGATGAACGGAACCGAAGCCGCGCTGTGACGAGTAGGCCAGAGAAAGCAAAAAACCTTCGTCGGCTCTGGCCAGATTCTGGAGCCGCAAGTCCCGCCCGGCGGGAAAATCAAGCGGCTCGCGGGTCAAATCCAGGGGTTCCCGGGCGACGGCCGGCTCTTCTTCGATCAGACCCTGGCGACTTAAGGCCCGCATGGCTTTGGGGCAGTCAAAAACGATCTCGGTCTCGCCGGCTTCCGTCCGCTCCCGGCCCGGTTCAGCGGTCGGCGTTTGGGCGGGCTCTTTTTTTTCAGCCAGCGAAGCGTCTAAAAGACGATGACTATAATCAAAAGTGGGGCCCAGTATCTGCCCCCCCGGCAGGTCTTTCCAGACGCCGGAGATGCGTCTTTTTATTTGCATTTTGTCGGCGTCCAGGGCTTCGGAATAGCCGAACCTGGGCCAGGCGGCCCTTGAGGCCCGCAATAAAAAAACGGCTTCGATCAGGTCCCCCTGGGCCTGTTTGACGGCCAGGGCCGCTTCCCGGGGGGCGTACAGCGAGGCTTCGGCCATGACCCTGGCCACCGCCCGGCTCAACTGGCCGCCAATTTGCTCTATTTCTATTTCCGGGACGGCCGGGTCTCCGCGCCGCTGGGCGGCCAACAATTTATGGGCATTGCCGATGGCTTCTTCGCCGCCCTTGACCGCGACATACATATCAGACCGCTCTCCTTTCAGGCTCGGCGCTCAGCTTTGCGGAGCGCGGCAAGGCCCACAGGCCGTCGCCGTTGAGCGCGATGAGGTCCAGGCCAAGGGGATAGCGCGCATGGTTCGCCTGCCAGAACCTGACAAAAGCGGACGACAGGCCGCTGGGCGGCAGAAGCCGCGGCCTTTTCAGTCCCGGCCCTTCCGCGTAAACGGGCAGTTCGTTCTCGGCCCGGGGGCAGTTTACAATCACCGTGGCCGAGCGCTCCGGGCAACGTTCGTCGCCAGGGGAGAGCTGCTCCAGGGCCGGCAGCTCAGTGAGGCCGGCGGCCAAAATAAAAGAGGCGGCCCCGGGCGCCGCCGGTTTGACGCCGTTATGAAAGGCCAGCCAACCGGCGGCCTTTGACCAGGATGGCGAAAGCCAGGCCGGAGAGTCAAAGTCGAGTAAAGTCAAGGCCAGACCGGCCGCCAGCGGCGGCAGCGGCGCCTGTTGGGGCAGACGGTCGGCGCTGAGCTTGAATTTTAAAGCCGGAAGACTTAAGGCGCTCAAGGCGGCCCGGAAAATCGCCTGAGAATCAAAAACAGGCTCTTTAAGCCCGGGAGAGTAGGTTTGATCAGTCATTTTTGTCCTCGCCGCGGACCATGGTTATAAAATTGACTTTGGTGGTCATGATGTCCTTTGTTTCCCGATTGATCCGGCCAAGCCGCTCCCGCCTCAACTGTTCGAAAAAAGGCGCCAGGGCTTCGGCATAAGCGCGGTTTTGCGCCAGAGCGTCGCCCAGGGCCGCCAGTTCGGCTTTGGCGGCGTTTCGCCCGGCCACCCAAGCCTGGCCGATGTGGTCTTCATGCTTTACGGCGCAGCGGGTGACCAGCATTTCGCCGATGTTGAACAGAGCTCCGGTGTTTCCCTGGCGCCCGCGCACCATGATCAGGCCTGTTTCCGGCGGGCGGATGAATTCGTATTTCAAGTTTTGACGATAGCCGTCGAGGCCCCGGCGCAGCGAAGCCGAAGAGGCCAGGGTCAACAATTCCAGATATTGCCGGCGGCAGGGCTGAGACATTATTCGCCGTTAAGCGGAAAGACTTTCAAAGCCGTAAACGGCCTTTCGCGGTCTTCCTGATATAAAAGGGTTAAAGCGCCAAAAATATTTTCCCGGGCCAAAACCGGCTGAAAATATTCTTCCATAAACTTGATCAGGGCCGCCGCCGTCCGCCCTGAATCGACAGGCCCGGTCAGCGTCATATGGAACTTGAAATCATCCAGCACCAGGTGATAGCCCCAATTTTTCAGATTTTCGGCCAGGCGCGGCGCAAGCCGGCCGCGTCTTTCGATATCCGCCGGGCTCAGCGGCGCGCTCAAACCGCGCAAACAGACCAGGCATTTTTTTTCCAGATCCGCCAGTTCCCTGGATTCCCGGCTTAAAGTCAGGGCCAGGAATTTGGCCTCCACAAACGAAACCTTAAGCGGAGGCAGTTTAAACGGCCGAGTTTCAGCCGCCAGTTTGGCCAGGGCCGCCATGAGTTCATTTTTTGAACCGTTCAATTCAAAAGGGGCCTTGATCGTGCCGTGAAAGCCGTAGAATCTTGGCTCAGCCGTAAGATATTCCCTGTCCGGGCAAGGCGGCGCCTCCCTTTTTTCCAGTTGCGGACTGTTTTCGGAAAAAACCGACCTCCCCAACAGGGTGGCCCCCAGCCGATAAAACTCCGATTGTTCAGGCGGCACGAAATAGACCGCGTAGCGACCGGCCATTTTAGATAAAGGCCTTTCTTAAGCGTTGCGAAATCAAATCGAAAAAGGTCACCGCCGCGATGATGATGATCATCACCGCGCAGGTTTCCTGAAAATAGAAGCCGCGAATGAGTTCCCACAAAATCACGCCGATGCCTCCGGCCCCCACCATGCCCAGCACCATGGCCGAGCGGACATTGGATTCAAAACGGTAAAGAGCGTAGGAAGTCCAGAGGGGAAACACTTGGGGGATAACGCCGAAATATACTTCGGCCAGCCAGGGGGAGCCGGTGGACCTTATGCCTTCCACCGGCCCCGGCTCAATGGCTTCAACCGCTTCGGAAAACAGTTTGGCCAGGATGCCGGTAGTGTGAACCCACAGGGCCAGCACTCCGGCGAAAGGCCCCAGGCCGACGGTGACGACGAAAAGCATGGCGAAAATCATTTCGTTAATGGCCCTGGCGGCGTCCATCAGCCGGCGAACCGGCTGATGAACCCACCAGGGAACCATATTAACCGCGCTCAGTATGCCCAGGGGCACGGCGCAAATAACCGCCAGCAAAGTCCCCCAAACGGCTATTTGAAAAGTCGCGGCCATCTCCTGCATGTAGACGCGCCAGTCATGGAAGTTCGGCGGAAAAAAGTCGCCGGCCAAAGTCAGCATATTCTTATAGTCTTTTACAAGACCCAGGGGATTCATCTCGGCCCCTCGCCAAGCCCAGATTAAAAGCCAGACCGTAACCACGGCCCACAGGCCTCGTCGTTTGAGCTTGCGCCGCGCTGTGGCGGCTTCGTTTTTAAAATCCGTCTTCATATGGACCCGGCTGTTTATTCAAGCTCTTTTAAGCGACGTTCGACATCCTGCAGTTTGGCTTGTTTCTGGCCGGCCTCCATGGTCGAATCGTTTTCCAATTTGGTTTTCTCCTTGAACAGCTCCAACTGGCGAATCGGTTTAAGCTGATTGTCGTCTGAATTCTTAAAGCCCTTCCAGCCCAGGTCGGCTAAAATTTTAATTTCCTTAGCCTCCCCGCCTCGGCCGTAATTGAGCATAAAATCTTTAACGACGCTTTTGACCGCGCCATCGAGGTCTTTGCGCCAGATCAGGGGATCGCTGGGGATGAGCGGGCTGGTCCAGATTACTTTTATCAGCTTCTTTTTATCCGGGGCCGTTTTAACCAGGCGGTCGAGGTTTTCGCTGTTGTTGGTGGCCACGTCGACCTGCTTATTGGCCACGGACAGGGCGTTGGTTTCATGGCTGGCGTTGACGGCGCGTTTGAAAGCGGTTTTAGGGTCAACGTTATTTAGGGCGAAAACATAGTAAGACGGCACTAAAAAGCCGGAAGTCGAGTTCGGGTCGCCATTGCCGAAAGTCAGATTTTTGCTGTTTTTAAGCACGTCTTCCAGGCTGTTCAGAGGGGCGTCGACATGCGTGATCAGATGCGAGTAATAGCCTTCGCTGCCGTCGGCGCTGACCGTTTGGACGAAGATTTCGGCATTGGCCCGATCGACCGCTTCCATGGCCGCTTTATTGCCGACCCAGGCGATGTCCACTTTGCCGAAACGCATGGCTTCAATCACCCCGGCATAATCCGTGGCGAAGAACGGTTTAAAGGTCAGGCCTGTTTTCGCGGACATGTCGTCGAGCAGCGGCTCCCATATTTGCCGCAAATTCTGCGATGACTCAGTGGAAATGATGCCCAGGTTGATTTCTTTTTCAGCGGCCTGAGCCGAGGCGCCGCCAAAAACCGTCAAAAGAGCCAAACCGACAATAATTTTTAAAAAGCTCGTTTTCATTTGCTGCTCCTGCTTAAGGGCCGCCGGAATTCAGGCGGCCTTTTTAGGTATTGACTCGCCGAATGAACGCGTGATTTCGTCAAAGCCTGAAAATCACAATGCTTTCGCCGCCGAGGCGTCGGGATATTCACTGGCGTTCTGTATGGACGGGTCTATAAACCGCCAGATTCGCGGTTTTTCTGTTTTCTGGTCAGCCATAGGCGCCTGGGCTTCGTCCAAATCGCCTTCGTAAATCTCCCTTAACATTTCCGAGTTTAAATCAGCCGACGGGCCGTCGTAGACCACGCGGCCGCTTTTCAGGGCCACCACCCGGGAACAGTAATTAAGGGCGTACTCGACCTGATGCAGGGTGACCACAACCGTGATCGCCTCCTCCTGGTTGAGATTGCGCAATATTTCCATGATTTTTTTTGATGACTGCGGGTCGAGGGAGGCGATGGGTTCGTCCGCCAGAATCAAGTCGGCTTTTTGCACCAGCGCCCTGGCGATGGCCGCGCGCTGCTGCTGGACTCCGGACAAAGTGGAGGCCCTTTGCCGCATTTTGTCCAGAATGCCGACTTTCAGCAGGGCTTTTTGAGCCAAAGCATGATCTTCGGCTTTAAAGAAAAACAGCAAAGACCGCCATAAGGCGGTGCGGCCCAGGGCGCCTAAAAGAACGTTGTGATAAACGCTCAGACGGCCCACCAGATTGAATTGCTGAAAAATGACGCCAATGCCCCGCCGCAGTTTTCTTATTTGGCGATTCAAACAGCCGTCAGTTTGAATTTCAGCTTGATTGACCTTAACGGAACAGCAGGCGGCGTTGGAGGCCGTCAACCCGGCCAGGTGACGCATTAAGGTTGATTTGCCCGAGCCGGAGGCCCCGATCAGGGCCACCATTTCGCCTTTCTTCACTTCGAGGTCCACGCCTTGCAGAGCCGTGACCGCGCCGAAAGTCTTCCATAGGTTTTTTACCGCTATCATGTCGACCCCCTTTAAGTGGTGATCAAATGATAACCGGCCAACGTCACGTCCCCATAACCGTTGCGCAAAAAATAAGTCACATTACGGCGACGATTGCGCAACGATTTGATTTAATCAAGCGCCGCCGGAGGCGTTTTTCGGTTCCGGCCGACCGTCCGGGCCGCGATAAGCGGTTCGGCGGCGCGAGCCAGGCTCCATTATATCCTTTCGGTTGATTAAGACGGCGAATTTACGGGCCAGGAGCTCAGCTTAATATTAATATATATTAATATTAAGTCATATCAATAATATAAAAAATTGCATTATATAAATATTGTCATAATATCATTTTTGTCTTGACTTTATATAACTCAATATGTTATTTTCAATCCATTCATGGTTGACCATAGATATCGAACTTAAACGAACAAGTGTTGAAGCAGCAACCTGTAACGCCGTCGGCGAAACCTACCAAAATCGCGGCTTTGAAAAAACAGCAAGAAGATGAAGCCTGACGGAAGGTCATGCGCCAGTCGGCCTGTTGCATTTAGGGCATCTCGTCAACTCAGGAGGTAGAAGTTATGAGTCGCGTCTTGTATGAAGAAAATATGGATCGCATCCAAAAAACCATTCGCTTTGAAAAAACGGACAGACCTCCGGTGGCGCCGTCCGGTGCGGGTTGCTGCACTCAGGTTCTCGGCATCAGCATGGCCGAGTATTGCGGGGCCATGGCCGGAACAGCCGACATGCATATAAAGAGCTGGACCAGTCTCAAACCGATGATTGACGGAGTTCATTGCGTCAACTTTCATCCCTTCGTTTTGACTCATTTG
>JAISRV010000289.1 GCA_031273445.1 Candidatus Adiutrix sp.
TTGCTTGGCTGCGGCCAGCCCCTACAAGCCTTCAGGCCAAAATACAATTTAAATAGCAGGTCAGCCCGGGTAGGGCTGACGGAGCGAAGCGACTGGCCCAGGCGCCGACCAGCCCCTACAAGCCTTCAGGCCAAAATACAATTTGTTGGATAATTTGCCGTGAATGTGGTATATAAGGCGAATATGATCAGGCTGGCTCCCTAAACGTCCGGAACGCGGGCGTTTCCCGGCGAAAAAATTTAGCGACACGTTAGCGTCCATAATGGAGGAATGATGAAAGTCTCAAACATGAAGATTTTGTCCCTGAAGATTCTGTCCTTGGCTCTGGCCCTGACTCTGGCGGCGAGCTTGGGATTTTCAGTTGAAGCCGAAGCTCAGCAGAACGTCAACATCGGCGTCTTCGATCTGCAGAAAACCCTGAACGACTCCAAGCAGGGCAAGGCCGCGCGCAGCTCGCTTGAAGCCAAGCTCAAGAAGATCACGACCGATGTGGACGCCAAAAAAAAGGAAATTGACGCCCTGAGCGATGATCTTAGAAAACAGGTCGAGGATTTTAGAAAGCAGGGCGAGGACTTTAAAAAGGAGGCCAGCGCCGCCAAGGCTCCGACTGACGCGCTGCGCAAAAAAGAGGATGCGCTGCGCAAAAAAGAGGATGAGCTGCGCAAAAAAGACGAAGACTACCAAAAGAAGCGTATCGCTTACCAGGAATTGGTGAACAAAAGCAACGCCGAAATGGCCAGCGCCGAGGAAGCGGCTTTGAAGCCCCTGGTGGACAAGGCCATCGGCCTGGCCGGCAACATCGGCAAAGCGCGCGGCTATATCCTGATTCTGGAAACGCAGCAGGCCGGCGTGGTCTACGCGCAGGACGCCATTGATGTGACGGCTGACGTAATCAAGGAACTCGAGAAATAGGGCTGATTGTTTTCCACGCGGGATGACGGAATTTGGCGGGCGGCCGGCGCGCCCGATGGATGGAAGCAAGTCCAGGCCCACCGACCCGCTGGAGTCAGGTGGGCCTGCCTTATTTTTGGAGGACAAAACCGTGAAACTGACGCAGCCGCGCCCTCTGGGACAGTTGATTGAGGAAGCCGCGCGTGAAATCGCGGCCCGCCTGGCCAAGCTGGGCGCGGCGGAGGCCGCCCCGTCGCTGACCCTGGCCGGCGACGGGGCGACCCTGATTGAAAGTCTGACGGCGGCCGATGAGGCCGGCCCGGGCGCCCTGACCTTCGCCGTGGACGCGGCTTACCTGAAGCGGGCGGCCGAGGCGGGGGCGGCGGCCGTAATCGCGGCGCCGGAAGCGGCCGGGGCGGTAGCCGGCCGACCGGGCGGCCCGCCGCTGGTCGTCTGTTCCGAACCCCGCCTGGTTTTCGCCGTTATTCTGGCTCTGGCCGCGCCGGCGCCAGAGATGGAAGACCAGTCCGAAGCCGCTTTTTTCGCCGACCGCGCGACGCTGACGCGGGGGGAAGGCGTCGCCATCGGGGCCGGGGCTTATATCGGGCGGCATGTGCGCCTGGGCCGGGGCGTCCGCATCGCGCCCCGGGCTCATTTGGAAGACGGCGTGAGCGTGGGCGAAGACTGCCTGATCCACGCCGGCGCGGTTCTGCGGCGCGGCACGCGCCTGGGCCGCCGCTGCCTGATCCACGCCGGGGCGGTCATAGGCGACGACGGGTTCGGCTATGCCCAACTGCCGGCCCCTGGCCTGGGGCGCCTGATCCATTTTAAGAATGACCACGTCGGCGGCGTGGTCATTGAAGACGATGTGGAAATCGGGGCCAATAGCTGCATTGACCGCGGCCTGGTGACCGATACGGTCATCGGGCGGGGCGCCAAGATCGACAACCTGGTTCAAATCGGCCATAACTGCCGCATAGGCCAGGATTGCGTCATCGTCGCCCAGACCGGCATAGGCGGGCACGCGGTCGTCGGCGACAGGGTCTTTCTCCTGGGCCAGGCGGGCCTCGGGCCCGGCGTCGTCATCGGCCATGACGCCGTCGTCACCGCCCAGTCGGGTCTCGGGTCGGGGGCTATTCCGCCGGGGCGGCGCCCCTGGACGGGCACTCCGGCCAGACCGATGGAAAAGACTTATCAAACCGCCGCTCTGGCCGAATCGCAACTGCCCAGATTGCGCCGTTTTCTGCAAATTTTCAAAAAAAGCGCCTCTTTTGAGGAACTGAAAAAGGCTTTCTTCAACCTTGGCGACCAAGCCGACGCCCATGAGCCGGCCGACAAATGAGCCAGGGCGCCCAGATGCGACCGTTATGGAAGGAAAAGCGAAAAATGCCCGCTCCATATGACATATCCACTATCCTGTCCGTCATGCCCCATCGTTATCCATTTCTGCTCGTGGACCGGGTCACCGCCCTTGACCCCTGGAAATACATTCTGGCCTATAAAAACATCACCTTCAATGAGCCGCAATTCCAGGGCCATTTTCCGGGTCAGCCCGTCATGCCCGGCGTTTTGATGGTGGAAGCCATGGGGCAGGCCGCCGCCATGTTCATAGCCCTTTCCAGCCGGGAAGCCCCGGACGCGGCGCCCGACGGGGTGGTCCTGCCGGACATCGACGGACGGGTGGCCTTTTTCGCCAGCTGCGACAAAGTCAAATTCCGCCGGCAGGTTATTCCGGGCGACCGTCTGGATATGGAGGTCAAGCTCATCCGGCTGGGCAGCCGCATCTGGAATGTGGCCGCGCGGGCCTCGGTCGACGGCCAAAAAGCCGCCGAAGCGGAGATGACCGCCGCCCTGTCCTGAATCGTAAATTTAAGGCGAAACTGAAAATGGCCATACATCCCACAGCTATAATAGACCCCAGCGCCGAAGTGGACTCGACCGCTTCCATCGGCCCTTTCACCCTCATCGGCCCGCGGGTTCAAATCGGCCCCGGGGCGGAAATAATGGGGCACGCCTTCATTGACAAAGACACGGCCATAGGCCGGGGCAGCCGCATTTTTCCCTTCGCTTCCGTAGGCGCCGACCCGCAGGACCTGAAATATAAAGGCGAACGCACCCGACTGGTCATAGGCGAAAACGTCACCATCCGCGAGTCGGCCACCGTTCACAGGGGCACCGGCGGCGGCGGCGGGCTGACGGAAATCGGCGACGGCTGCCTGATCATGGCCACAGTGCACGTGGCCCATGACTGCCGCCTGGGCCGGGGGGTCATACTTTCGAGCTACGCCGTCCTGGCCGGGCATATCACCGTCGGGGAGGGGGCCATAGTGGGCGGTCTGTCGGCCGTGCACCAGTTCGGCCGCATCGGCAAATTCGCCTTTCTGGGCGGCGGCTCCGGCGCCTCCAAAGACATGCCGCCTTACATGGCCGGGGCCAGCAGCGGCTCGCGCGAGGTGGTGCTGGCCGGCCCCAATGTCGTGGGTCTAAGGCGGCGTGAAATGCCGGCGGAGACCATCAAGGCCCTGTCGGGCGCCTTCAAGATCGTCTGCCGCAACCATCGCCCCCTCTCGGAAGTGCTGGCCGAAGCGGACGAAAAATTTGGCCATTTTCCTGAAGTTGCTGATTTTATTAATTTTTATAGATCATCTGAACGTGGGGTCTACCGATGACGCGGCCCATCGGCCTGATAGCCGGCAATCGTTCGCTGCCGCTAATGGCGGCTGAAAAGGCCAGGGCGTTGGGCCGCCCTCTGGCCGTCGCGGCCCTGGCGGGGGAGGCGGCCCCGGAAATCCGCGGCCTGGCCGACTATTTCGTCTCCGTCAAACTGGGGCAGATGAGAGTCATGATCGACTTCTTTCTCGGGGCCGGCGTGCGCGACGTGGTCATGATCGGCGGCATCAGCCGAGAAACCATCATCCTGAACTATGAGCCAGATGAGGTCGCCCTGGAGATAACGGCTGGTCTGACCGACTTTCATACCGACAAAATATTAAAAGCCGTTTGCGCCAGACTGGAGTCCGAAGGGCTTCATTTGCGTTCGGCGGCGGACCTTCTGCCGGAGCTTTTGCCCCCGCCGGGCCTTCTGACCAGAAAAAGCCCCGACGCGGAGATGACGGCCGACCTGAAGGTGGCCTGGCGCATAGCCAAGGAACTGGGGCGCCTTGACGTCGGCCAGTGCGCCGTGGTCAGCGACCGCATAACCCTGGCCGTGGAGGCCGCCGAAGGCACCGACGCGACGGTCGCGCGCGGCGGGGCCCTGGCCCGCAAGCCCGTGGCCGTGGCCAAAGTGGTCAAGCCCATGCAGGACCTGCGTCTCGACCCGCCGGTCATCGGGCCGGACACCATCCGCGCCATGGCCGCGGCCAATGTCGGCGCCGTGGCCGTGGACGCCTCGAAGGTTCTGGTCGTCAACCTTGACGAAACCATCCGCCTGGCCGACGAGGCCGGGCTGGCCCTGGTGGCCTGGACTGATGAGAGCGCCTCATGAACAGGCCGGAACCGCGCGAAGCTCACGACCGGCGCCCCGGGCGGCGGCCGGCCAAAATCATGATTTCGGCCGGCGAAAGTTCCGGCGACACCCACGCGGCCGCGCTTATGGCCGCCGCCTGGGCCAAAGGCCACGACTGGCGCTTCCACGGCCTCGGCGGCGAACGCATGGCCGCTCGCGGGGCCAGACTCCTGGGCCACATAAACGAAACGGCGGTCATGGGCCTGACCGAAGTGGCCGGCGCCCTCCCCCGCCTCATGGCCATCCGCGCCCGCCTTTTGCGCAGCCTGGAATTGGACCGGCCCGATCTTTTGGCGCTCATCGATTTCCCCGACTTCAATTTCGGCCTGGCCAGGCGCGCCTTCGACTTAAAAATACCCGTGGTCTACTACATCTGCCCGCAGGTCTGGGCCTGGCGGCGGGGCCGTCTTAAATTCCTGGCCAAGTATGCCCAGCGGCGGGCGGTGCTGTTCGCCTTTGAGAAAAAGTTTTACGAAGACCACGGCGTCGGCGCCGACTGGGTCGGCCACCCCATTCTGGACGAACTGCCCGAACGGGCGCCGCGTGAAGAAATGAAGACGCGCCTGGGTTTTGACCCGCGCAAAAAACTCCTGGCCCTGATGCCGGGCAGCCGCCTCCGGGTGGTTGAAAGGCTGGCCCCCCTGATTCTGGAGGCGGCGAATCTGATTTTGCGGCCGGCCGAAGACGTGGAACTGGTTCTGCCCAGGGCCGATTCCGTCAGCCCGGAATTTCTGGAGCGGTTCACCGCGGCCGCCCCGCCCGCCGTCCGCGGGCGGCTGCGCGTCATCGGCGGCCTTTCAAGGGAAATTCTGGCCGCGGCCGACGCGGCCATAGCGGCTTCCGGCACCTCCAGCGTCGAAGCGGCCATACTGGGCCTCCCCCACGTGGTCGCCTATCGCGTCAGCCCGCTGTCGTGGTTTTTGGGCCGTCTTTTGGTGTCCGTGCCTTACGCCTCCATCGCCAACCTGACGGCCGGCCGCGAGATCGTGCCGGAATTCCTGCAGGGCCGCGCCACGGCCGAAAACATCGCCGCCGCCGCCCGGCCGCTTCTGGACGGCGGCCCCGTCAGAGACAGGCTGACGGCGGAACTGGCCGCCGTCAGCCTTCAATTGGGCCAGCCCGGCGCTTCCGGCCGGGTCGTGGACATCATCGCCGAAGAGCTGGCCGCCGTCGGCCGGAGGAACGCGTCATGATCGTCGAGTTCCTCGAAGGGCGGGATTTCATGACCGCCTGGGTCGCCCAGACGACGCCCCGCCGCCTGACGGCGCTGGGGCGGGACGGCCGTGAAATGACCATTTCCCAAAACCGGATTCTGTCTTCGCAGGAGGCGCCCGACCCCGGCGGCAAGGCCGGCCGCCTTGAACTTCTGCGCCTGACCGACGCCCGCCGGCGGGCCATGGCCCTGACCATCGACCTCGCCGAGTTGTGGGAAGTGCTTGAAGGCGAAGGCCGCGACTTCGGCTACGCCGCCCTGGCCGCCCTCTTTTTCGGCCGCGCCCCTTCGACCGATGAAATCGCCGCCATGTCCAGGGCCGTTTTCGCCGACGGTCTGCGCTTTAAATTCACCCCGGAAGGGGCCGTGCGGCATGACGCCGCCGAGATGGAAAAACTGGCCGCGGCCAGGCGCCGGGCCGAAGAAGAGGAGCGTTTCACGGCGGAAGCCGCCGCCTGGATTGCGGAGGCCGCGCGCGGCGCGGTCGCCCCGGAACCGGCCGAAGGGGCCGATGAAGTTCGCCGATTGCTGACCGGTCTGGCCCTGTGGGGCGAGGAGGCCGAAGGGCGTCAGGCGGCGAAAAAAATATTGGGCCGAGCCGGGCTTCCGGCCGACTCCGAGGGCGCGGTTCGAGCGCTGACCGCCCTGGGCGAATTCGCCGCCCATGAAAACCTCGACTTAAGACGCCTGGACATACCCGTCGTCTTCTCCCCCGAAACCATGGAAGCGGCCCAGGCCCTGCCCGGAACCAGACGCCCGGGGGCCGACGGCCGAATGGACCTCACGGCTTTGGCCACCCTGACCATAGACTCCAACGGCGCGCGCGACCTCGACGACGCCGTCTCCATCAAGTCGCTGGCCGGCGGCCGCTGGCAGGTGGGCATCCACATTACCGACGTCGC
>JAISRV010000329.1 GCA_031273445.1 Candidatus Adiutrix sp.
GCTTTCCGCGAGACTGTCGGCCATATCGTCGAACGAATCGGCCAGAATGCCGAACTCGTCTTTGACCGGCGCGTCGAAGCGAAACTGCCGCTCCCCGGCCCGGAAACGCGAGATGCCGCTGATCAGCCGGGTGATGCTGTTGGTCAGGAAAGAGGCCATCCAGATGGCGATGACCACCACCAGCACGATCAAAATGATGGTGGTGGTCGCCAGTTGCATGAAAGTGCCCTGGATGTTTTCCCCGATGGCGACTTTCAGTTCCTCTTCCATGGCGCTGGCCGGGGCGGTGAAATACTCCAATTCCGAACCGATGGCCACAAACCCGAAGCCGCGCCGGGAATAGCCGTTGGCCTCGGAAGGGGCGTAAGGCCCCGTGTAATAGGGTATCGCGGCCGCGGTGTTCAGCTTGTAAAGGCCGCTCCACAGGATGTAGAACGAGCCGGAGCCGCCGCCGCCGGTCAGGTCCATCCAGCCGGTGCACTGCGGGGCGTTGTTGAGATAGCGCCCGTCCAGCCCGATCAGGCCGTTTCTGGTCAGGATCGGGGCGGGCTTTTTAGCGCGGGACTGTTCGTGAAAAGTCGGGTAGTCCTTGACGAAATCCGTCCACTTTCCCAGGCCGCTGGCCTGCCAGCCCTCGTAGATGGATTCTTCCAGCCAGGGCGTCTGCGGGTCGCCCGTCTCAGGGTCGAAGCCGACGATGGAATGATGGCGGGGATGGCTGATGCTGCGGCATTTATAATCCCAGATGAAAGCGTAGTTGCCCTCATAGGCGCTCGGCAGTTCCGTGTAGCGCTCGTTCATCGGGGTGATATGGTCGACGAATTCCATGATATGGTCGTGATGCAGGGCCAAGGTCGCATAGCCGATGATTTCTCCCGCCTCGTCCGTCGCCGGGGTCGCCCAACGCACGATGCCCTCGAAGCGCTGGCCGCCGGGATTCTCCCGGCCGGCGTAAGCCTGTTCCCCGGGCTTGTATTCTATGGGATAACCGCGGCTCTCCGCGGCTTCAGCCACAATTTCCGGCGTATACATGCCGATGTAGTTCGAGCCGACATAGGCGCCGATGACGTCGGAAACGTATATCTCGCCCGGCTTCAGCTTTTTCAATTCCTGAAAATAATCTTCAGCCTTGACGTAGGTGTTTTCTTTTTTGGAAACATCCTTCCTGGCCGGGTCCAGGGGGTAGCGAACCTTGAGCGGATCGTCCGAAACGACTTTGACCAGTTCCCGGCCCTCCGGATCGACGAAGGTGATCTCGGCGTAAAGCGGAACTTTTTCATATTCGAAATCCTGCGGCGGGCGGGGATTAAAACCGTCCCTATCGTCGTTTTCGCGGTTGGTTGAGCGGCCGGCGGCGCCCTTAGGCGCCGGCTCTTGCGCCGGAATCCATTTTTTGCCGTCGGGGGCCAACTCCCAGGGGCTTTTCTTGACCAGCCGGCCCAGAGCATGTTCCACAAAGCGGCGGTAATTGTCTTCCGTAGGCTCAAGGCCGGCGACATACAGAATGTCGTCGTCGCGGCCGTAAAGAAATTCGGCCACCCGGTTGGCCGTATCCGTCGACATGCGCTCGATGTTTTCAACCGCGCCGTCGTTTAAGGCCACGGTGGAGTCTTTGACGGAAATGTCTCTCAGAACGTCGCCCAGCATGATGAACTGCCGCCAGGCGATGGCCGCCAGCAGAATAAGCGGTATGACTTTGACCAAAAGAAAGATGGTGATCAGTTTGGAACGCATGCCCAGGCCGAGCTTATTGAACAAACGCTCCGGCAAGCGTCGCAGATAATCGACAAGATTGATCATTTTCCAGGTTGATCCTTAATTTGGATTCGGCGGAATCGGCTGGTCCCGCGGCCGCCGGCTGAAAACTATTCTCCGGCGCCCGTCTTTGAGCCGCAGGCGGCCAGAACGCGCTTATCCTCAAGTTTGCCGCCTCAATCATAGCATAAAGGAGATTGAGGCCGCAAATATTTTGCGGCGCTAGCTTTAAAGACGCCCCGACAAGCCTCCAGTCCAAAATAAGAACAGTCCAGAATTGACTTGGAACTTTCGAATATGCTAAAATATTAAAGATGATAATGGGTTTAGTAAGTAGGGGAACGGCAAGAAGGGGTCATGGCAAAATCAAGTTTCACGAAAATGAAATTTTCCGGTCTGAGCGTAACGGCGCCCGACTATATCCGCTCCATCGACGACGACCTGGCGCTATTCGACAACAACCCGGTCAAGCTGGCCCGGGCCAAAAAGCTCATCGGCTTCGGCACGCGCTATCGGGCCCCCGAAGGCTGCACCCCCACCGACCTGTGCCGCGCCGCCGTTCGCCGCCTGATCGACGATATGGCCATCGACGTCAATTCCGTCGACGCCCTGATCCTGGTGACCCAGAAGCCGGATTACTCCCAGCCCGGCTCTTCGTATATTATCCACCGCGACTTCAACTTCCCCAAAAGCTGCGCGGCCTTCGACATCAACCATGGCTGCCCCGGCTTCATCTACGGCCTGTGGGTGGCCGGCAGCCTTCTGGAAAGCGGGGCCTGCCGGAAAATAATGCTGGTCGCCGGCGACTACTACGGTTCATATAACGAACTGCGCAACCAGATGCTTTTCGGCGACGCCGGCAGCGCCGCTCTCCTGGAATACGACCCCCAGGCCGGCCCCTCCCACTTCAACATCCAAGCCGACGGTCACGGCTTTGAAGCCATCATCAACCCGGCCGGCGGGGCCAGACTCCCGATCAGGGCCGACGTGCTGGACCTGGAGGTCATCGACAAACATGGCGAAGCCCTGCGTCTGGTCGACGGCTATATCGACGGGCTGGAAGTCTTTAACTTCAGCGTCCGGGAAGTGCCGCCCAACATCGCCGAGCTTCTGGAATTCGCCGGGGCCAAACTTGACGAGATCGACTTTGTGGCCTTTCATCAGACCAGTAAGCAAATCGTGGACCGGGTGGCGGCTAAAACCGGCCTCAGGCCCGAACAGTATTCCACCTCGACCTTCAGCGTTTACGGCAACCAGTCCGTGGCCTCCGTGCCGGGCGTGATCGCCCATATGTTAAAAGACAAGGTCGCCCGGGGCCGTCAAAAAGTCATACTTTCCGGCTACGGCATCGGCGCGGCCTGGGGCAGCTGCCTTTTGGACCTGGATCATATCTACTGTTCGGGCCTGGTTCTGGAAAAATTCGACCGCCAGCCCAGCCGCGAAGAAGTGATCGCCTATTGGATAAAAAAATTGGGGACTTGAATATGGCCGACTTTAATATACGGCAGGATTTAATATATGGACGGCGCTGATTTTCTGACCGAGCTGCAGGATCTGCTCCAGCGCGACGAGGCGCTGACGCCGGATATGCCGTTGAGGGATTTGCCGGAATGGGATTCCATGTCCATGATGGCCGTGGCCGGGTTTTTCGATCAACGCTTCGGGCTGACGCTTAATTTCGGCGATTTCGAAAGCTGCGTCACTGTGGAAGACCTGATGCGCAAAGCGGGGCTGGGGCGGCCGTGACCGGCTGGATAAGGGGACGGAATTATGTGCCTGACGGAGGTTTGGTCACGTGAGATGCGCGCTTGAGGAAATCGACAGCTTGGCCTTCGGCCGCAATGTGCTCCGCCTTGAAGAGCCGAAGGCGCAAGCCGACTTCAGGGGCTTTGAAAAGGAATACCTGGCCGCCTGGACGCCTTTTTACGTCCATGTCAAAATCCCGGCCGAAGAGCCGGCGCTGATTCATTATTTCGAAGACCAGGGCTTCAGGTTTGTGGAGTTTCAACTGCGCATGACCAAACGCCTGCCGCGCCGGAAATACGACCTCTCTTTTTTCGAGGGCGCGATCGCGGCCGAGGAAGCGGGGCCGACGGAGGACATTGAACCGATTCTGCAACTGGCCGACGACATTTTCGAAAACGACCGGATCAGCCGCGACCCCCGGCTCGGCCGGGCGCCGGCCCGGCGACGTTACCGGCTGTATATCGAAAAGTCGTGGCGGGCGGCCGACGAGCACCTGCTGAAATTTTACGACCCACGCAGCCGGGAACTGACTGGCTTTCATACCCATAAGCTGACGGACGGGGCGACCATGCTTCATTTCCTGGGCGGGCTGGCGCGGAAGCACTGGAACTCGGGGTTGATTTTCGGCCACGAACTAATGATGTACAATCGATGGATCGACCTGGGCGTCAGGAAAATGGTCACCCACATTTCCATGTCGAACTACCGGACTCTGGAGTCTGGATACAAGGCCCATGATTTCAAAGCGGAACAGGCCTTCGCCGTTCTGCGGAAACTCTACCCTGAAAACGCGGCCGCGCCTGACCGCGCGAGCCTGGGCGCGGACGATGAACGCCCCAACCTGGAACAGTGAGAAAGATGAGCAACCTGGAAACATACGACCGCATTTTTATGGAAATATTCGAAGTGCCCGCCGAGGCCCTGCCCGGGCTCAAATATCAGGACACGGCCAGTTGGGATTCGGTCGGCCATATGACCATGATCGCCGAACTGGAAGAGGCTTTTGACCTCATGATGGAAACGGACGACATCATCGACTTTTCCTCCTATGAGAAAGGTCGGGAAATACTGAAAAAATACGATGTGGAAATATAGGCCGGACTCATGTTGCTGAAAGGGAAAAACGCGGTCGTCACCGGCTGCCTCCAGGGCATCGGCCGGGCCGTGCTGGAAGCCTTCGCCGAAAACGGGGCTAACGTCTTCGCCTGCTGCCAGGCCGAGAGCGGCGACTTCCTGGCCTACGCCGCCGACCTGGGCGAAAAACACGGGGTGTCAATAAGCCCCGTCTTTTTCGACCTGACCGACGAACAGGCCGTCAAAGAGGCGGCCGGGACGATTCAAAAAGCCAAAAAACCCATCGACGCCCTGGTCAACGTGGCCGGTCTGGCCATAGACGCCCTCTTTCACATGGTCAGCCAGGAACAGCTGCAAAAAACCTTTACCGTCAATTTTTTCTCGCAGATTCTGTTCAGTCAGTATATCACCCGGCTGATGCTGAAGGCCGGCCGGGGCAGCGTCATAAATATTTCAAGCATTTCCGCCCTGGACGGCAATCCCGGCCAGTTGGCCTACGCCGCCTCCAAGGCGGCGGTCATCGCCGCGACCAAAACCATGGCCATGGAACTGGGGCCCCGGGGCCTGCGCGTGAACGCGCTGGCCCCGGGCGTCATCGACACGGCCATGACCGCGGCGCTGCCGGCCGAAGCCCTGGCCCGACAGATGGGCAGAAGCGACATCAAACGCCTGGGGACGCCCCGGGAAGTGGCCGGGGCCGCCGTCTATCTGGCTTCGGACCTTTCGACTTACGTCACCGGCCAGGTCATCAGGGTCGACGGCGGCATCGCTTGATTAAACTACCTGGAGACTTTATGCTGCTGAAGGGGAAAACGGCCATAATCACCGGCGCCGCCAGGGGCATCGGCCGGGCCACGCTGGCCGCCTTCGCCGCTGAAGGCGCGGACATATACGCCCACGCCCGCGCGGAAACGCCGGAGTTTCTGGCGGATATGCGCGAAGTCGCCGCGGGGAGCGGCGTGGACATCAGGCCGCTGTGCTTCGACCTGACCGATCCCCGGGCCATGAAGGCGGTCGTCAAAAACCTGACGATCGAAAAACGCCCGATCGACGTTCTGGTCAACAATGCCGGGGTCAGCCACAACGCCCTGTTTCAGATGACCGACGAGGAAACTCTGCGGCGTCAGTTCGAAGTCAATTTCTTCGCCCTGTTTTTCTTTACCCAATATATATCCAAATTGATGGTCCGGCGAAAAAGCGGCGTCATCATCAACGTCGCCTCCACCGCCGGGCTCGACGGCAACCCCGGCAAGTCGGCCTATGGGCCCTCCAAGGCGGCGGTCATCGCCCTGACCAAATCCATAGCCGCCGAGTTGGGCGGCTATGGCGTCAGGGCCAACTGCATCGCCCCCGGCGTCACCGCGACCGACATGCTCAAGACCCTGCCCGCGCGGGCGCTGGAAGAAGCCATAAACTCCGCCGCTCTGCGGCGAACGGGGCTGCCGGCCGAAATAGCCGCCGCCGCCGTTTTTTTGGCTTCCGATTTATCCGGCTATATCACCGGCCAGGTCATCCGTGTGGACGGCGGGCTCAAATAGCGGCCCGCAAGAAAGACAGTCATGAGATTAGCTGATTACATCGTCGCCCGCCTATATGAAAAAGGCGTAAAAGATATTTTTTTCGTGCCCGGCTACGGCAATATGCATCTGGTGGACGCTCTGGCCAGAAGCGCGGCGATCAACGCCGTGTCGGTGCACCACGAGCAGGCGGCGGCCATGGCCGCCCTTTCTTACGCGAAATATAACCATGACTTCGGGGCCTGTTTCGTCACCACCGGCTGCGGCGGCGCCAACGCCGTCACCGGCGTGCTCCATGCCTGGCAGGACAGCGTGCCCTGCCTGATCGTCTCCGGCCAGATAGACACGCCCCACATGGCCGCCAGTTTCGACGTGAAACTCAGGCAAGTAGGGAAGCAGGAAGCCAATATCGTCGCTATCGTCAAAAGCATCACCAAATACGCCCTGACCGTGACCGACCCGAAGTCCATCGCCTATCATCTAGACAGAGCTATTCACGAAGCCAAGAGCGGCCGCCCCGGCCCGGTCTGGCTGGATATCCCCATGGATGTCCAGAGCGCGAATGTGGAGCCGGAAAATCTGGAGAGATTCCAGCCCGGCCCGGCCGCCGCCGGCCCAGATCTTTCGACGGCGGCCCGGAGCCTTCTGGCCGATCTGCAAAAAGCGCAAAGGCCCATCGTTCTGGCCGGGGGCGGCGTCAGAATGTCCGGCGCCCTCAAGGCTTTTCAAACCTTTGTCCATAAAGGCCGCCTGCCTGTCGTCATGACCAAGGCCGCCCCGGACGTGTTGGACAGCGACGACGAACTTTCCATTGGGGTGGCGGGTTCACAAAGCGGCTCGCGGGCCGGCAATTTCGCCCTGGCCAATTCCGACCTTTTGCTGACGCTGGGCAGCCGCCTGAGCGTCAACGTGACCGGCTACGACTATAAAAGCTTCGCCCGCGCCGCGAAAGTCGTGGTCATCGACATCGACGCCGAGGAACACGCCAAAAACACGGTCAGGATAGACAGCTTCGTTCAGGCCGATCTCAAAAAATTTCTCGAAGTCATGAACGAACTGGAGCCGCCGCCGGCTAAAACAGGCTGGCTTGAAAAATGCCGCCACTGGAAGGAAATTTTTCCCTTTCTGACCGAAGAGGAAAAAGAGGGCGAAACCATCGACCTGTTCGAGTTCAACCGGAAAATGTCAGAAGCCCTCAAAGACGACACGGTCATCGTCAGCGACACCGGCAACGTCTGCTTCACCCTTCCAGCCAGCGTCAAAATAGAGCGGGGCCTGAGATCCATCACCTCCGCCGCCCAGGCCGAGATGGGCTATGCCCTGCCGGGGGCCATAGGCGTATGTTACGCCCGGGGGCTGAAAGAGGTCGTCTGCGCGATCGGCGACGGCTCCATCATGATGAATATTCAGGAGCTGGCGACCGTCGCCTTCCGTCAGTTGCCGATCAAGATCTTCGTGATCAACAACGACGGCTACGCCTGCATTCGCTCAATGCAGAGCGAAGCCTACCGGGGGCGGACTTTGGGCACCGATGCCTCCAACGGCCTGGGTTTCCCGTCTTTTCAAAAAGTGGCCGACTGCTTCGGGCTTAAATACGCGCGCATAGCCGCCAGGCGGGAGCTGGAGGCGAAATTGAACGAAGTCGTCAACCTCGACGGGCCGGTCTTATGTGAAGTCATGACCAAACGGGTTCAGAAAAATTTTCTGGTCGCCCTGGGCAAGAACAGCCGCGGCCGGCTGGCCTTCAGACCTTTGGAAGACCTGTCGCCCTTTCTGGACCGGGATGTTTTCCTAAAAGAAATGATCATCCCCCCTCTCGACTAGCGGCCTGTTTGATTATGAATTCATTTCATAATTCAGGCGCCGGCGTCCGGGCGGCGGCGGAGACAGCCATGTTTCTCGGCCTCGAACACCACTCCGCCTCGTCTCCGGCAGCCTTCGACGAAAACGGCCGCGAGCTGACCTATGGCCAATTGCGCGCCGCGGCCGCCGAGGCGGCCGCGGCCCTGCCCCGCCGTTCTCTGGT
>JAISRV010000402.1 GCA_031273445.1 Candidatus Adiutrix sp.
GCAAAAATCGCATTTTTTGCCTGGCTACGGTCAGCCCCGACAAGGCTCCAAGCCAATTGCAATGAGCTAAAATTTGGACGACAATACCCTAAAGCTATTGGAATATGAGGCGGCTTTGGCCTGGCTGGCCGAGGAGGCCGGCTCCGGGCCCGGCCGGGCCGCGGCCCTGGCCCTGCGCCCCGACCTGACGCCGGAAGCTGTTTTGGAGTCGTGGCGGCTGATTGAGGAAGGCCGCGAGGTTCTGGCGGCCGGGCCCGGCCCCGACCTGGCCGGTCATCTCGACCTGAGCCCGGCGCTGGAGCGGCTCAAGGCCGAAGGGGCCAGGCTTGACGTCGATGAACTGAGCGCCGTCGGCCGCGAGGCCCGGGCCATCGGCCAGGCCAGGGCGCTGTTCAGCGGCCTGGCCGAGGCCGCGCCGGGTTTGGCCGCCCTGGCCGCGGGCCTGACGGCTCAGAACGAATTGGCCGAGGCCATTGAGCGAACCGTCGGGCCGGACGGCGAAATTCTCGACTCCGCCTCCCCGGAGCTGGCCCGTCTGCGCCTGGAGCAGGCCGCCGCCCGCCAGGGCCTGATCAGGAAAATGACCGGCCTCATGCGCAGCGAGGCCTACCGCCACATCATTCAGGATGAGGTCGTCACCACCCGCTCCGACCGTTTCGTGATCCCGGTCAGGGCCTCGGCCGCGGGGCGCGGGCTGGCGCACGACTGGTCCAAAACCGGGGCCACGGCTTTTATGGAGCCGCTGGAAACGGTGGCGGACAACAACAACCTGAGCCTCTTGAAACGCCGGGAAAAGGCCGAGATCGAGCGCATTCTGCGGCGGCTGTCGGCCTCGGCCCGGCTGGCGGCCCCGGCCCTGGCCGCATCCGGGGCCATCCTGACCCGGCTGGACCTGATCCTGGCTCAGGCTCGCCTGGCCCGCCTGTGGTCGGCCGCGCGGCCCGAATACCGCCCCGGCGCGGGCCTGAATCTGAAAAAAGCCCGCCACCCCCTGCTGATGCGCCGCCTGGCCCGCGGGGGCGGCCGCATGACCCCGCTGGATCTGGTCATTGAGCCGCAAGCGCCGCTGCTGGCGGTTTCAGGTCTGAACACCGGCGGCAAGACCGTGGCCCTGAAGACCCTGGGCCTGAACATGCTGATTTGCCGGGCGGGTTTGTTGCCGGCGGCGGGCGAAGACAGTCGCCTGGACCTGACGGAAGTGATGGCCGTCATCGGCGACGAACAGGACCTCGGTTCGGACCTCTCCACCTTTTCCGGCCATATCCGCTCCCTCAACAAGGTGTTGAGCGCGGCCCGGCCGGGACTTTTGATCCTTCTGGACGAAATAGGCGCGGGCACCGACCCGGCCGAAGGCGCGGCCCTGGGCCTGGCCGTTCTGGAAACGCTGCGCCAAAGCGGCGCCCTGATCATGGCCGCCACCCATTATCAACTGATAAAAACCTGGGCCGCGCTGACTCCGGGCGTGGTCAGCGCGGCCGTCAACTCCTCCGATTCCGGCCAACCCCTCTACGGCCTGGCCTACGGCAGCCCCGGCTTTTCCGGCGGCTTGAAAATGGCCCGCCGCCTGGGCCTGCCGGAAGAATTGGTGCGCCGGGCCGAGGAATCCCTGGACGACGGCCAGCGCCGGGCCATGGAGCTTCTGGCCCGTCTTGACGAGGAGAGGACGGCCCTGGCCCGGGCGCGCGAGGCGGCGGAAGAGGAAAAGATGGAGCTGGCCCGCCGGGCCGACGAACTGCGCCGCCAGCGTGAGACTCAGGCCGCGGAGTTCGAACGCGCGGCCGCGGAGCAGAACCGGGCCGTCAGCCAGACCCTGGCCCAGGTGGCCCGTGAATTCGAATTGCTTAAAAAAGAAATGCGCGCCGCCGCCCTGGCCGGCGGGGACAAAGGCCTGGCCGCCTTCGGCGGGCGGCGCTCGGAAATGGAGCGGCGGCTTTCGGCCGTCCGGCCCCGGCCCCCGGCCGCCGAAAGCCCCCAGGCCGAGGTGCGCGAAGGCGACGAGGTGCTGGTCAAAACCATCGGCCGCCTGGCCGTCGTCCGCTCCGTCAACCCGGAGCGGGGCGAGGCCTGGGTCGAGGCCGGCGGCCTGAACGTCAAGGTCCCTGTCTCCGCCCTCTTTCCGCCGGACCCGGAAAAACAGGCCAAAAAACAGACCGTCAACATCACCGTCAGCCCGGCCCGCGCTTGGGGCCAGTCGCTGAACCTCCTGGGCCTGACCGTGGAAGAAGCCCTGGGGGCCATTGAAAAAGAAATAGACCAGGCCGCCCTGTCCGGCCGCGCCACCCTCCACATCATCCACGGTTTCGGCACGGGCCGGCTGCGCCAGGGCATACGCTCGTTTCTGAAAAATCATCCCAGGGTTCGCGATTTCGAGCGGGCCCCCCAAAACGCCGGAGGCGACGGAGTCACCGTCGTCAATCTAATTTGACGAAATTCACGGCCTTGTGCGGCAAAGTTGAGATTGACCCCGCTTTATGCTATGCTGATCTTATGTCCGGTATGCCGCGAAGGAGGCCGAAAACGGTTGAACGTGCCGTTTTGTTGAAGGAAATTGATTCCTTGCCTTCAATCTTATGAAGCAAGGCGAAATCTGGCGGATCAGCCTTGACCCCGCCGTGGGGGCGGAGATGCGCAAAACCCGCCCTGGCCTGATCCTTGCGGTGATCGGGGCTATATAGCGATGCGGGGGAGAGATATAATATGTTTGAAGCCGGCTTGGATATTGCGCTGATAGTCGTCATGGCCTATTTTATGCTGCGCGGCGTTTTTCGCGGCGTGGTCAAGGAGGTCGTGGCCTTCCTGGGGCTGTTCGTGGCTTTCTGGGCGGCCGGCGTCTACTGGCCGCTGGGGGCGGAGCATTTCAAGGCGATTTTCGACGTGCCCGGCCAGCGCGGCGTTTCGAGTTTCATGATCATTTTTCTGACGGTCTATTTTTTCATCACTCTGATCGCCTTTTTTGTCGACAAGATCATCAAGCTGACCTTGAGCCCGGTGACCAGCGCCCTAATGGGCCTCTGCGTCGGGGTGGTCAAGGGGGCTCTTATGTGCGGCATCATTCTGATCGCGGCCGAAACCTTCGTGAAGCCGTCGGCCAATTTTTTCGCCGCCTCGGTTCTGTGGCCTTACGCCAAGCCGGTGACCAGCCAGGCCCGGGCCTGGCTGCCGGAGGCGCTGCGCAACTCCCTGACCGGCCCGGCCGCCTCTCTGGCGGGGCGCTTGACGACGGCCCCGCCCGCGGCGGCCCCGCCCGCGGCGAACGCCGGCGGCGGGCCGGCGCCGCGCAACCCGGGCTGGCAGGACATTCAAAATCTTCTGGCCACCCGGCCTGAGGCCATCGCCCCGGCCTGGCGCGACAAACTGCGGTCTGTCGCCGGCGCCGAGACCCTGACCAATGAGGACATCAAACGCTTCATCTCCGATCACCCGGGCCTGTTCGCGGGCGGCCCCGCCGACTCCGCCCCTTCCTGGCCGCAGCCGGCCGCGGAATAGCCGTCATTAATAAGGCGCCATATGAGTTATAAAGACAGACTGGCGGCGGCCATCGTGGACCTCGACGAGGTCGTCGACCGGCTGCTGGATCCGGAAACCGGCTGCCCCTGGGACATCAAACAGACGCCCCAAAGCGTGCGGGGCAATGTGCTGGAAGAATGTTACGAGCTGATTGAGGCCCTGGGCGAAAACAGCCCCGCCGACATTCGCGAGGAGGCCGGCGACGTTCTGTTCCAGGCCGCCTTCATCGGCCGCCTGGCCCAAAGTCGCTGGAATTACGGGCTGGCCGAGATCATCGAAGGGGTGACGGCCAAAATGGTCTCCCGCCATCCCCATGTCTTCGGGACGGGCCGCCGGCTGGATGACGCCCAGGCCGTGCTGGATCAGTGGCAGACCATTAAACGCCGGGACAAAAAGCACGAGCCCCTTTTGGCCTCTGTGCCGCCGGCCCTGCCGGCCCTGCAGCGCGCCCATCGCCTGGGCGAGCGGGCCGGCCGGGCCGGCTTCGACCGACTCGACCCGGCCCAGGCGCGCGCCAGAGCGGCCGGGGCCATGGCCGAACTGGACGGGCTTTTGCCGGACTACGACCCCGAGACGGCCGCCCCCGAGCTTAAGGCCCAGGCCAAACACGTCTTGGGCGAGACCCTTTCCGCCCTGGCCGCCCTGGGCCGCGGCCTGGGCTTTTCCGCCGAGGAGGCCTTAAGCGAGGCCAACCGGCGTTTTGTCGAGCGTTTCAATGACTTCGAAAAAAGGCATTCAAATGAGGACTAAAATTTTTTTGTCGCTCTTCGTTTTGGGGTCGGCTTTGGCTCTGGCCGGCTGCCTGAACGTGAACGAGGCGCTGATCACGGCTTCGGCCCTGGTTAAGACGCCTGACGTTTCAGGCGCCTATACCGACACGAACAAAAAAACGTATATTGTCGCCAAAGACAAGAGCGGGGCCAACGTCTTCACCGTCACCGCGCCGGACAAAAGAAAGGTCGTCGTGACCCTGGCGCCGCTGGCCTCCCCCGGGCGTTATCTGGCCCAGGTGCAGAACCCTGACGGCCCGGAGGCGGCTCTGACCATCTGCGTCATCGCCAACCGGCAGGTTGATCTCTACTATATCCGCAACGCGCCGGACCTGCCTGATCTGGGCCGGAAATTCGGCCTTGAGATCGACGACAACGGCAATATAACTTCGCAGACCTCCCTGGCCGAGACCCTCAAATTTTTTGAAGCCTGCTTTGATGAGGCCTACTCGACGAAAGTCATGTCCATCAAGCCGCGCGGCGCCGCTTTCCAGGGCTGACTGTCTGATTAATTCCCGAAAAAAGTTCCGCTTTTTTCGGAATCCAAAAATATGTCGTCGCGGCCCCACAGGCACAAGCGGGCTTTGACGAAATATTCCCAGCGGCGGCGGCGTATGGCCGTGAGTTTGGGGCGGCCGGTGTAATCGCCGGGTTCAAAGACGCCCAGGTGGGGGTAATGGTGTATCTGCTCGAC
>JAISRV010000422.1 GCA_031273445.1 Candidatus Adiutrix sp.
CCCGGTGGATGTATTTCAGCCCTTCCAGCAGCGGCACGAACAGGCTGAGCAGGGCGGCCTGGTCCGGCCGGGGATGATTTTTGAGCCATTCATGCAGGGTCATGCCCTCAAGCCAAGGCATGACGAAATAGGCCGTGCCGTTGGCCTCGAACACATCCGTAACCTTGACCACGCTGGGGTGGCTGAGGCGGTTGAGCATCCGGGCCTCTTCGAAAAAACTCTTCAGCCCCCAGGCAAAGAGGTCCTGGTCTTCCTGGGCCTCGCTTTTAGGCCGGACGGTGGCGCCGCCTTCGCGCATGGCGTTGTCGGGCATGAATTCCTTGATCACATGGCGGGAATTGAAAATTTTATGCCTGGCCAGATAGGTGATGCCGAAACTGCCGGAACCCAGCACCCGCTCCAGGCGGTAGCCATGCAGCTCGGCGCCGGCGCCCAGGGCGTCAAGACGCTGCCTGATGTTCTGTTCCGAACTCATAAAGCCTCCGTTTTTGCCTCATCGCTCATTTTTTGTCTCATCGCTCATTTGTTCCGTTCGTTACGCCATGCCATTTCAGGGGCTGACAGCCGGCCGTTCTCTGGCGTAGGCGAATATTTTTAAAAAGCAGTCGCCCCCGGAGAGGGGCGACGGAGCGAAGCGACTGAGCGACTGGTTGAGAGGCCGATTAACTCGCTCGTCGGGCAAAAATCACATTTTTTGCCCGGCCGCGACCCGGCCGGCCAGGCCGATCATTTACATTTGGAATTGCTGCGGCGGTATTTTTCATTTTCAGGCCAGAGGGTCGTCTCCATACTTGTTGGGGCCGACGGTTCCCCGTAAAAACAGCAGCTCGACCGTCACCCAGAAATTGACTAACGGGATAAGGCCGAGCAGGAGAAACCAGCCGCTTTTGCCGCGATCGTGGCAGCGCTTGACGGCGACGGGGATCATCAATAGGCCGAGGAAGATCGGGAGAACCTGAACCAGGGCGAACAGCTCACGGCTTTTCAGGGCCACCGCCAGCGCGGCCAGAGGCACGCTGATGAGACCCAGGCTCAGGCCGCACAGCCAGTAAGGTTCCCTGTTGACTCTGCCCTGTATGGTGAAAAACAACCGGCGCAGACCTCCCGGGCGCCCGGATGAAACAGACGCGGTAGAAGGCGTATTTTCCGGCCGCGGCGGTTGCGGCGGTTGCGGCGGCTGCTGCGGCTGCGGCTGCGGTTGCGGCCGCGGCTCTTCCCGCCGCTCGTTATGCGCCGGCGGCTCGTGACGGCTATCTTCCGCCATCAGGGCTTGCTGAAACTCCAGGGCATTTTGAAAACGGTCTTCGGGCCTGACGGCCAGGGCCTTGTCTATGGCCGCCAGAAAGGCGCGGCCGTAAGTCCGCGCGAAGTCGCTGGTCGCCAGTTGGGGCTGCGGGTCGCGCCGCGCGCGGTCCGCAGCCACAACCGGCAAACCGCCCGTCACGGCCAGATACAGGCAGGCCCCGAGGCTGTATATGTCCAGAGTTTCGGCCGCTTGTCCGTAAGCTGAGCAGCTCTCAAAGGGTTCGTAAGGCGAGGGGCGAAAGGCCATGTCTCCGCCGGACTGTATGAGGTCCGCGAGAAACTTCTTACGCGCCGCCCCGAATTCAATAAGCACGGGATGGCCGTTGGGCAGCAGGTGGATGTTCTCCGGCCTGATGTCCAGGTGCGGAAGCTTTTCCCGGTGGATGTACTTCAGCCCTTCCAGCAACGGCACGAACAGGCTGATCAGAGTGGCCTTGTCCGGCCGGGGACGGCTTTTGAGCCAGTCGTGCAGGGTCAGGCCCTCAAGCCGGGGCCTGACGAAATAGGCCGTGCCGTTGGCCTTGAACACGTCCGAAACCTTGACCACGCTGGGGTGGCTGAGACGGTTGAGCATCCAGGCCTCATCGCAAAAACTCTTCAACCCGCCGGCAAAAAGTTCACGGCATCTTTCGTCTTTCGGCCGAACAGCGGTCTCGCCTTCGCGTATGGCCGTCGGCGGCATAAACTCCCTGATCACATGCCGGGTTTTGAGAATCTCATGCGTAGCCAGATAGCTGATGTCCGCATCGCTGGAATTCAGCGCCTTCTCCAAAAAATAGCCGTGCAGCCTGAGGCCGGCGGGTAAAGCCTGGGAGGAATTCATGGAGATTAGATCCTTTGTTGAAGGTAAATGATCGGCTGGGCCGGCTGGGTCGCAGCCGGGCAAAAAATGCGATTTTTGCCCGGCCAGGGGCCTTTTAGGCGGCTCAACCAGTCGCTTCGCTCCGTCGCCCCTCTCCGGGGGCGACCGGCTATTCTAAAGGTAAATGATCGGCTGGGCCGGCTGGGTCGCAGCCGGGCAAAAAATGCGATTTTTGCCTGGCGAGCGAGTTTATTCGCCCGCGCCAGAGAACCGCCGCTAATCGCCCGGCAATGCCTGAAAAGGCCTCTATTAGTCAGCCCCGCCGCCCCATTGGAAGGAGTTGCCGCACAAGGGCACAAACATCAGGCGGGTGTCGCCGACCTGGATGATGTCCGCCGGCTTGAGATTTGTGGTTGTCCGGATGCCTTTTCCGTTCAGGCGCGGCAAATTGCTGCTCATGGTGCGGTCTGAAATAAAAAATACATTATCAACAATGTCATAGGTGATGACGGCGTGATCGCGGCGGCTGACGGTCTGGTCGCTGTCCGCGCCGAAATCAAGGCAAACCCGCATTTCTCTGTCCCGGCCGATTGTGTTCGGGCCTGGAACCAGGCGAAAATCACGGCCCGCGCCGGGACCGGTGATGATGACCAGCCAGCCGACCACCGGCAGGAATTTATTCGCGGCGACGTATTGGCTAATGGCCTCGTTGCCTTTGGGAAAGATGACGACGGTGCCGTCTTTGGGCGGGCTGGCGCCGGGCCGCGACCTATCCGCAAAACCCGGACCCGACGGAAAAGACCGGGTTTTGGGATTGGTTGTCCCGCTGGGGTCTATCGTTGTTCCATTGTATATTTCTGTTCCCTGATAGTCCGCGCCGCCCGAGGACCCGTCTTCGGCGTCCTGGGCGCAGACGGGGCAGGTGGAGTAAATGTCCGCATTGAAATAATGACCTTTTTCGCACAGCAACATAGGCATGACAGACTCCCTTGGAGCAGCCCGGAAATTTTCCGGGGTTGAAAGTTGGCGATTCTAAATATAAATCCGGCCGGGCCGCGCCTTGAGAGCCGACGGCGCTCAAGCTTTCCCGTCGTAACGGGAAATCAGCTTGTTGATCAGATTATCCAGGCAATACATGCCGCATCGGCCCAAACTTCTTTCTTCCAGGGTTTGGGCCAGGTGCATCAGGTACACCAGAACCGCGCTCATCAGCAGAGCCACCAGGGTCGTATCAAAAGCAAAGCCCAGGCTGGAGGTCAGGGTATGCAGAAAGTCGGGCTGATCCGAGGCGCCGGGCATTCCGGCCTTGTTCAGCGTCTCCGATATGCCCATGACGGTGCCGATAAAACCCAGGGAAGGCAGAAGCCAGGTGATGAAGCGGATCAGGCTGTAATCCGTGTCCAGGCGCATGTTCATCAGTTCCAGTTGCGAATTCAGCATCTGATGGGTTTCATCCACGGCCCGGTTGCTGATCTGGTAGCGGGTGATCAGAATGTTGATCAGGACCGCCAACATATCTTTTTTGCCGTGGGTTTTCTTGCGTATTTCCGCCAGATCGCTATGATCGTAAAAAACGTCCGGCCGCTCGGAAAGATAGCCCGCGCCGAGAATGCGGCTGTTTTCCCGGATGCTGCCCATCCTGGCGGCGAGTTCGCCCAGACCCAGAAAAAAGAACACCCACATGGCGTTCTGAACCGTGAACGGATAGATTGTAGAAGCGCGATCAAAAAAAATCAGGGCGAGTCTGGAATCCGCGGGCAGAAGCAGCGTCGCCGCCAGCACGGCGACGGCAAGGCCCATGGCGATCATTCCTGATTTTATGCGTGTGTTGGTCATGGCAATGTTTCTCCCCGGCAATCCTAAAATGTAAATGATCAACTTGGCCGGCCGGGTCGCGGCCGGGCAAAAAATGTGATTTTTGCCCGCCGTTTTGTCCGGTCAGCGCCCGAACGCGGTTTTGATGAACTCTCCCCACGAAAATGTTCTAATGAATGGTCACGTGGCCGCCGTCGTCAACGGCGATGGACATAACCGGCTTTTCCTCATTTTCCCTGGCCAGACTGGGAACGGTCAGGCTATGGGTTCCATCACGATGCAGAACGATCAGTTTGACCGGCGTGGGCGACATATCGCCATTGGAACTGTATTTGTCGATGCTTATTGCGTATTGTCCGGGCTTAGCCTCAATCGTCCGCCAGATTTCGACGCCCTGGCGCAGCGAATCAAGGCTGAACTCGGCCTCTTCGGCGAAATGCGGTCTTGGCCCGGAGTCGCCGCGCCTGCGGTTGTGCTTTTCAAAATAATAATGATTATTGAGCGGAGTGCGCACATGCAGATCAATATCCGCCGCGGTTTCCCAACCCGCGATGACGACAAGAAAAGTTTTGGCCAGTTTCTCCTGGCATTCGAGCATCTGTTGCTCCAGCTGCTCCCGCTCCGCCTGACTTTTCAGAAGCAGCGTAGCCGCCGGCACGGCGACGGCGACGGTGACGGCAAGGCCTATGGCGATCATTCCTGCTTTTATGCCTGTGGACGACTTTTTTTCGGCCCCCCAGACGCGGGTGGGGGGGCCGGCGGAGTAAAGGCCTGTGGACGACTCGTATTTGGCCTCCTCAGCGCAGACGGGGCAGGCGGAGTAAAGGTCCGCATCGAAATAATGACCTTTTCCGCACGTCTCCATGCGTTTGGACGACTTTCCTTCGGCCTCCCGGGCGCAACGGGGGCAGGCGGAGTAAAGGTCCGGATTGAAAAGATGACCTTTTTCGCACTTCTCAACGCGTGTGGACGACTCGTCTTCGGCCTCCTCAGCGCAGAGGGGGCAGGCTGAGAAAAGGTCCGCATTGAAATAATGACCTTTTTCGCACTTCTTCAACGGCATGACAGACTCCCTTGGAACAGACCGGAATTTTTCCAGAGTTGAACGGCGGCAATTTTAAATGTAAATGTTGATTTCCCTCAGCGTCTTCTTTGCCCGCCGTTTTGTCCGGTCAGCGCCCGAAGGCGGTTTTGAGCGTATCCAGCAAACCTTTGGCTTCGGGCTTTTTGGCCCGCGCCATAAACAGCGCCGTATAATTGTCGTGCTCGTGATCGTTGCGCGCCGTTTTATCGCGCAGCAGCGCTTCGGCCTCGTCCATGGCTTCGCGCGGGGCGCCGCGTTGCGCGGCCCGCAGCAGGTGTTCCTCATCCACCCATTCCCAGAAGCCGTCGGTGGAAATGATCAGAAAATCAGCCGGCTCAAGCTCGGCGGCTTCCGCCAGATCAGGTCGCGGCGGAGACTCCGGGCTGCCCAGCGACTGGAGCAGGCGGTTGCGGTCGGGGTGGTGCGCGATGTCGGCCGGCGACAGCTTGCCCGCGTTCACCAGCATCTGGGGAACGGACTGATCCAGAGTCCGGCTGACGATCGCGCTATCGCGCGCGAGATACAGGCGCACATCGCCGACATGCCCCCAGCGGATCTGGTATTCGCTGATGATCAGCGCCAGCAGGGTGGAACGCATGGAAGCCAGATCCGGAGAGGCCGCCTGATCCGACAAAATGGCCGCCTGGGCGCCGGAAAACATCGCCGCGAACCCCTGATCGCTCAAACCGCGGAAATCGGGCGCAAGCGCGGCGGCCAGGCAGCCGCGCACCGCCGCCTGCGAAGCCGCGCGCCCCCCGGCGTGGCCGCCCAGGCCGTCGGCCACGGCCAGGACCAGGCTTCCGTCCGCGGTCTGGGCGTAGCCCCAGGCATCCTGATTTTCCGTCTGTCCGCCGCGATCGGACAAAAACAGGCCCTCCACATCGGGCTTATAGCGAAAAACGAGCTGGGAACGCTGCCGCGCGTCTTCCTTGTCCCACGAATAGAGTAACCGCATGGATTCTCCCCGCGAAAATGTTTTAACGAATGGTCACGTTGCCGCCGTCGTCAACGGCGATGGTCATAACCCGCTTTTCCTCATTTTCCCTGGTCAGACTGGGAACGGTGAGGCTATGGGTTCCATCCCGATACAGAACGACCATTTTGACCGGCGTGGCCGCCCTGTCGCCATGGGCATTGTATTTGTCGATGCTTATTGCGTATTCTCCGGGCTTAGCCTCAAGCATCTGCCAGACTTCGACGCCCGCCCGCAGCGAATCAATGCTGAGCTCGGCCTCTTCATTGGGGAAATGCGGTCTTGGCCCGGAATCGCCGCTCCTGCGGTTGTGACTTTTAAAATAATAATGATTGTTGCGCGGAGTGCGCACATGCAGATCAATATCCGCCGGGGTTTCCCAACTCGCGATGACGACAAGAAAAGTTTTGGCCAGCTTCTCCTGGCATTCAAGCACCTGTTGTTCCGCCTGATCCCGCTCTTGCTCCGCCTGATCCCGCTCTTGCTCCGCCTGCTCCCGCGCCTCCTGACTTTGACGCAGTTCCTCCTCCAGCCGCCCGTTCATGGCCGTCAGCGCGGAAACTTCTTCTCGCAGCCTGGCCAACTCCTGCTCCAGGGGGATATTCCGCTTGAGATAGTAAGGCAGGGCGATGAGCGCCAGCAACATGAAAGCGCCCATCGCCCCACAGAAGAGATCCAGCGCCGACAGGCTGAAGATGTTGATTTCACGGCTGCGTCGTTGCATGGCTGCTCCTACATGCCCACCAGTTTGAAGCCATAGACCGGCTTGACCAGATAGAAACTTTGTCCTGGCGCGACAACGGCGCTGCCTATCCTGCCGGATTGCCCTTCAATGAAAGTGCCGTTGCGGGAATGTTCATCCCTGACTTCAATGCGCCCGTCAGCGGTTACGGATACGGTGCAGTGACGCGACGAAATCACGGGATCGGCCACGGTGATGGTGTTGTCGCCCGCTTTGCCGATGGTGACGGGCCTGTTCGGGCCGACAGGCACAGCCCGGGCGCCGAGAAATTGCGGCAGAATCGCCGCGGTCCAGGCGGCTTCGCCGGGAACCGGCCCGGCGCCGGCCAGGCGGTATTCGGCCAGGCCGGGTTTGGCGCTCAGGCTCAAAACATCTCCGGGTTTCATGACCGACGGAGCGGAGAGCCGCCGCCCGTTGAGAAAGACGCCGTTTGTGCTGCCCATGTCTTCAACGAGAATACGGCCGTCCTGATTGGCGACTTTCAAATGCGTCCTGGAAATTAATTTGTCGGGAATGCAGATCTGCACACGGCTTTTATCCGAACCGACCAAGGCCGACTGGCCCGGTTTCAGCGCGATATCGGCAAAGCGGTCGGAATGCAGGCGCAGAACGGGGCCGCCCGCGTCGTCCGCCGGAGCAACCGGGAGGGGCAAAGGAACAACCGGGAGGGGCGACGTTTCATCCCGGAAGAGGACCCCGATCACCGGGTCAAAGCGATACCAGCGGCCGTTGGAGTCCTTCCTCCAGACGACCTCGCCTTCCTCCAGAATATTTTCGGACTTGTCGCCGCGCAGCAGCGATTTGAGCACGACCTGCGAGCGCGGGCCGTTGACGACATTCGGCAGAGGGAAGCCCTGACGCAGCAACTTCTTCAGATACAGCAAAAAGCCGGCGGCGCCGAGCGCGAAGGCGGCGGCCAGACCGAGCAGCCCGTAGACCCAGACGGGCGTTTTCGCCGCCGGCGCGCATAGACCGGCCGCCTGCGTGTAGGCGACGTTCATTCTTTCCAATTCCGGCAGCAGTTCCCGCAAATCAATGGCGCCGTTGAGTTCCGCGCGTTGGGTATGACCCATGCTGTTTGTTCCGACGACCTGGCCGCATTCATTGATCAACGGGCCGCCGCTATTTCCGCCGGAGATGATGGCGTCATGCTGCCACATTTTTGTGCCTTCATCGACGACAAAACTGTTGGACAACACGCCGTTGGTGATTTTTGGGCTCAGATAGCCCTGCGCATCCTCCAGGCCCAGCATCCGGCTCAACTGATCCGCGGCGCCGGGAAACCCGACGGAGCGCACGCTCATTGCCGGAGCGATGTGTTCGACATCGGCGAACACAAGCGGAGCGACCCCGCTTGGCGGGTCGGTCTTGCCCACAGCCAGATCTTTGTCGTCGTCCTTCCATTGCACGGTCAGCGGCAGAACATCAATCGTCGGCGAAAGGCCGCGCAAAATAAAATAATAGTAGTCAGGGCTCGCGACGACATGATGGTTCGTGACCCAGTGGCCGTCTGTGGAGACAAGATACGCGGAACCCCAGCCATTTACTTGATACAGATCTCCATTTACGGAAAATATGATGACGCCTCGCGGCCCGTTATCGGTTATTGCTATTTTGTAGGTCCATTTTTTCCGGCTGATGTCGGCGCGCTTTTCCTGATCGAGATCATCCGCCGAAATCGGCTCAGCCAAAATAACCCTGTATACGGAATGCGAAGCCGCCGATACGGGATTGTCCGCGTCGCCGGCGGCCGCCGCGGGCAGGGCCGACAGCAGGAACAGAAGGCCATGTAGAACGGCGAGGCCGGCGTATGCGCATTTTCTTGCCCTGTGCGGCCGCTTTTCATTAAATATAATCTTTTTTTGCATCACACGCTCCAAATAAACCGCTGCATGAGTTGAATAAAATTATCGTCAGGCCGGGCCGGCCTCCCTCATTTCCTGTGCGCCTGTTGCGGCGCCCGGCCCTTGTCTTTGTCTTCTTCTCTCTCTTGGCTTTTGCTGCGCCCCCCCCTTAGGTTTCGCTTCCTCACCGTTTTTTTCCGGCGTGATCTGCTCGGGCTGGGGCTGGGTCTGGGTC
>JAISRV010000015.1 GCA_031273445.1 Candidatus Adiutrix sp.
GAAGCTTTGGACTTTCAGCACCTGAAATGGGCCGGCCACGGCCTGCCGGACGACATGAGCTACCAGTTCGTCGAGCTGGAAGTCCTGAAGCCCGAGGAGTATGACCATTTCATCTTCGACATGTCCGATTTTATGGCGCGGCGCTACTGGCCGAGAGTCAACAAGGCTTTGGCCGCTTTTGAAAAACTGCCGCCGCTGAACGCCCAGATATCTTATTTCTGGGGCCTTTACGGCCCGACCGCCCTGCTTGACCCTGAAATGAAAAAAGCCGTGGAAGCCCTGTTCAAAGCGGCCGAGGCCGGCGGCAAAATTCTCTCGGCGGCCAGGGCCTATGGCGGCAAGCTGAAAGAAATGGGCTTCCCGCCCTCCAGCGGCGCTTATACCCAGGCCCCCTTCGACACCCTCAGCGACGTTTTCAGGGGCACCAAAGGGCTCATGATGGATATGCGGCGCCGGCCGGACAAGGTCATGGCCGCCTGCGAAAAACTGCTCCCCGTCATGCTGGACGTGGCCCTCACGGCGGCCAAGGCCTCCGGCTGCCCGATCGTCTTTATCCCCCTGCATAAGTGCATGGACACCTTCATGTCCCAGGCGCAGTTCGAAAAATTTTACTGGCCGCACTTCAGGCAGCTCCTGCATGAGCTTATAAGCAATGGCCTGACCCCCTGGGTGCTCATGGAAGGCGTCTGCAACGACCGTTTAAACAGCTTCCGGGACGTGCCGGCCGGAAAAATGGTCTGGCACATCGAAGGCTCCGACATCCGCAAAGTCAAGGAGGCTTTTCGCGGGGTGGCCTGCGTCAGGGGCAATCTGCCGGTTTCCGTTCTGGTCACCGGCAGCCCCGACGACGTTCGGGCCGAGTGCAAAAAACTGCTGGACCTGATGAAGGAAGACGGCGGCTTCATCTTCGACACCGGCGTCAACATAGGCGACGCCAAAATAGAAAACGTGGACGCCATGTTCGAGTATGTGCGGGAACACGGAGTCTACTAAGCTTTTTTATTTCCGCTCCGGGGCTGTGGGCGGCCCCGGAGCCGCCCTGATAGAGAAAGGGGAGAGATCATGAGTCAAGCCGACACGGCCGATTCGACGGGAAAGACGGCTGAAAACCGGGGTCTCATCATGGCTACGGCCCTGCTGATCAATCTGGTTCTGGGCATGCTGTACGCTTTCTCAATTTTTATAGTTCCGCTGGAAAACACTTTCGGCTGGGCCCGCCATCAAACCGCCCTGACCTTCAGCCTGGTCCTGGTCTTCTTCAGTTTGGGCATGCTTACCGGCGGCAACGTCATGGCCAAACTGGGCCCCGGCCGAACCGCCAGCCTGGGCGGGCTGTTGGCGGCGGCCGGATTTTTCCTGGCCTCATTCACCTCAAATTTGTATGTCCTATACCTTGGCTACGGCGTCATGGGCGGCTATGGCATCGGCTTGTCCAACCTGGTCCCGACTTCCGTTCTTATTCGCTGGTATCCGGATAAAAGGGGCCTGGCCACGGGTCTGTTGACGATGTCCCTGGCTTTAGGCACTTTTTTTCTGGGCACGAAACTGTCCGGCGGTTTGGTGGCCGCCTACGGCTGGGCCACGACCTTCAGGGTGATCGCCGCCGTCTTTTTAGTGGTCGTGACCGGCGGAGGCCTGATATTGAAATTCCCTCCCGCCGGCTACGCCCCGCCCAACTGGAGCCCGCCGGCCGGGCAGACGGAATTGTGGGGCTACAGCCGTTCCAGCCTCGTCAGGACCGGGGTCTGCTGGCTGGTATGCCTGTGGCTGCTGTGCGTTCAGATGGGCGGGCTGATGGTCATCGGCCATGTGGTTCCCTTTGCCGTCGAACAGGGGGTCACCCTGGCCCAGGCCGCCCTGGCCATGGGGGTTTACGCCATCGCCAACGGCCTGGGGCGTCTTTTTTTCGGCTGGGTCAATGATCGCTTCGGCCTAAAGCCGGCCATGCTTTTGAACAGCTCCTCCATGGCCGCGGGCCTGGTCGGCCTGGTCTATCTGTTCGGCCCCTTGGGCTTTGCCGGTCTCCTGATCGCCGTCTGTCTGGTGGCTCTGGGCTACAGCGCGGCCGTGCCCCTGGCCGCGCTTATAGCCAACAACTTTTTCGGGCCGAAATTTTTCCCGAAGAACTACGGCTTTTTTACCCTGCCCGGGGCTTTTGTCGGCGGGCTGCTCGGCCCGATGATCGGCGGCTACATACAAACCGCCACCGGCTCTTACACGGCCGCCTTTTTGACCGCCGCCGCCCTGGCCGTTTTAGGCATAGCCATTGCGGCCATTTTGAAGCCGCCCCCGCGGCGCGCCGACTAAGCCCGGACAGGACGCTTCAAAAAAACAAAGCAACCCCCTTTCGTCGCGGCGACAAGGGGGTTTTTATATATTTCTCTTTGCTTCGGAGTTATAGTTCTATATAATAAGCCCGGGAAAGGGTTGACGAGTTCTTGATTCGCCGAATGAACATATTGAGCGTTATTTCGTCAAAGCCCGAAATCACAATGCTTCCGCCGCCGAGACCTTGCGGCGTTCAATAGCCGGATATATAAAGATGAGTTCAACCAAACAAAGAGTGTCGGCCAAATATCTGGATAAATCAGCCAGTCAGCCTGTTTATCAACAGGTGGCCTCCATGCTTAAAGCGGAAATAGCCGGCGAAAACTGGCCCCCCGGCCATAAAATACCCTCAGAGCCGGAACTGGCCAGACGCCTGAACCTGAGCGTCCTGACGGTCAGACATGCCATCGGCCAGTTGGTGGATGAAGGGCTCCTGGCCAGGGAACGCGGGCGGGGCACTTTTGTAGTCGGGCTGGACTGGAATCAGCTCAGTTTTTCCCTGAGCGCCGCCACCAGTTTGCTTCGGCAGAAAAAACATTTGAAAATAAAATTTCTGACCATACGGATGACCAAGCTGGAGGCCGG
>JAISRV010000080.1 GCA_031273445.1 Candidatus Adiutrix sp.
GCTCTTCATCTTTGTCGCCGCCCTGGTAAAAATCGCGCAGCGCGCCTTCGATCACCCCCGCTTCGGCCGCGGCCAGGGCGGTCAGCTGGCGGCTTTTAAGATCGACGGAAAGAACAGGGTTCAGTTTATTGGCAATGTAGGCCACGCCGCCGTCTTCAGCGCCGAGGACGGCCTCCCAGGCGGCCCGGGGCTCGGCGAAATGCTTTTTAGTCCCGGGCGCCTCCATATAACCTTCGTAAAGTTGCTGGGTCTCCACAGCCCGCGCCGGCAGCACCCTTTTGGCCTTGTACCAGTCCCGATCGCCGTCGAGCGTCTCAACCTCCAAAATGCTCTTGCCGAAATGAAGATTCAAAAGCCAGAACAAATTTTTAAAAGGCGCCGGCCGGCCGTCTTCCATGCCCCACTCCGCGGGCCAGGAATAGCTGCCGAAAAATTGCAGAAACGAGGCCTTATAACGGGTTTCCCAGCGGGTCATGGCGTCGGCGCCGCCGGCCCCCTGTTCAAAAGTCGCATCGAACTTGGTCAGCACCAGAAAGAGGCTGGGCTTTTTCCCGGCGCGTTCAGCCGCGTTCTGGCCGTGGGCCTCCCGCAGCCACTGATCAATCATGCCCGGCAGATCGGGATTGTTCTGCACCGAATCGCCGATGCACAGGAGCATGGCGGAGATTTCCTTCCTGGCGCTGCAGCGCTCAAAAAGGTAGGCCACCTTGCCGCGCAGGAAGCATTTCTTCAGAGTCTCGGGCTTTTTTATTTCCTCGGCGATATCGGTCAGTTTTTCGCGGGACCTGTAGCCGGGGAAATCGAGAAGATCGGCCTTATCCATGAAGTCGCCGGTCTTCTCCAGAATCTGAACGTGCACTTCGGCGGTCAGCGCGCTCAGAACCGGGCGGGTCAGCGCGGCTTTCGCGCCGTCGCGGCTGACGACGGAAACGGTTTCCCCGGCCTGGTCGTCAAGAAGACCCAAAAGGCGGTCGACGTGGAGAATGCTATTTTTGCGGCCGAGGCCCCCCTCTTTCTCGTTGCCCCCTTCATTTAAAGCGGACAATTCGCAAAAAACCGTTTCATTGAAGCGCAGCAATTCCAAAGTTTTATAGAGCCGCTTGTAGATGGCCGTAAATTCGTCCACCTTCCCCCAGAGATAGGAGAACAGCGCGGCCCGGCCGTCGAAATCCAGCCTGGAGCCCAGATCGACGGCCCGGCCCCAGTAGACGCGTTCCAGAAGATCGCCGTAGGCGGATGTTTCAGATATGTTTTTGACGTATTCGGCCAGGTCTTCCATATCGTCGAGAGTCAGGCGGCTGTCGGCCGCCGGGCGGGCCGCCAGGGCCTTAAGCCCGGCCAGCATCTCTTCCTCGCTGATCAGGAGCGCACCTTTGGCTTCGGCGAAATAGGTGTTGGCCAGAATCTTGACGATGTCCGTCTCTGAAAAAAGTTTGAGACAGACGGGGTGGGCGGCGTCGGGCGAAGCCGGGGTCGGCTCCAGGGAAAAACGCGTGACCAGGCCGGTGGTTTCGTTGCCCCCCGTCGGATTGACCTGGGTCAGAAAATCCAGAACCTCCCCGCCGAAGCGGACGTTCAGGCTGCCGTCAGGGCCCCGGCCCAAGTTGGAAATAAGGGTCGATTTCCCGGACTGGCTGGGGCCGAAGACGGCCAGGCCCATTTTATGGCCCGCGGCCTCGGCGTAGCTTTTGAGGCGCCGCCCGGCCCGGCGCAGGCGTTTGCGGAGGTTTTCGGCGTTACTGATGTGGGCGCTGTTGTCGGCCAGCCACTTTTCGCCCTCTCCGGCGGCGGCGCGCAACTTCAGGCATTGTTCTTTTAAATTATCGTCGGGCATTTATCCGCTCCATGCGCGTCACAGATTGTACAGAGCGCCGGTGTCCAGCCAGTAGCCGTCGTCGCGGCGCAGGGTCTGCAGGCGCGCCGTCAGCTTCCCGGGCGGCAGGGCATTACCCTTGCCATTTTTGTCGACGACCGACAGCACTTTCAGAACGCCTTCGGCGCGCCTGAGCCGGCCGGGCGGGCGCGGCGCCTCATCCGGTTCTCCGGCTTCCTTCAGCGAATATTCTATGGAGACGGCGTAAGGCAGACGGCCTTTGGCCTCTTCTTGGGCCTCTGCCGTTTTAAATTCCAGACTGTAGAGACGGGTGGTGGTCCAGCGCGGGCAGCTCAACTGCCGGAAACCCACGGCCGTGGGGCCTTTGAATGTGATGCCGCACGTTTCTTTAAACTCTTTGTCCGAATTGACGTCTATATCGGCAAACCAGACGAGTTCACGCTCCAGACGGCCATGGGCGTCGAGCTCCCCCAGGTAACGGGTGGTCGGCTGGGGCACGAAGTTGGCCGTGTCGATGGCTATGCCTTCCAGAGAGCCTTCGGCCAGGGCGCAGATGATGGCCCCGACCACCACGGTGGTCTTGGGGTCCTCAATGCGGCCGTGGGCGACGAAGGGATAACCCGCCCCGACCCGGTATTGGTGCATATGGACGACGCGGTCCACCGGCAGAAACAGCCGGGCGTAGGGGGCGCGCATCATGGCCGGCCAGCGCGAGGGGCGGCCGGTCAGAATCAGCACGTCGCAGTCGTAGAGCTTGACGACCTCGCCCATGTCGGCCATCATTTTTTCGACTATGGAATCGGCGTCGCGGTCGACCTCGCGCAGGTCGACCGCCAGCGTCAGATCCAGCAGGCTGAAGTCGGCCCAGCCCGCCGCCCGGAGCGGTTTTTCCATATAGCCCAGCACCTCCGCCAGACGCCCGTCGGCCTCGCGGCCCGCCAGGCCGGGCACGTCGCCCACGCGCACCGAAAATTCCAGGTCGTCGCCGCTCAAATCAGCCTCTTCATAGCGCTTGAGAATGTGGAGGGCCACCGGCACGGCCGTCTGGGCCACAAACTGGCCGCGCAAAATTTTGCCGGCATTGCCGCCGGGAGCCGCGCCCATCTGGGGCGTATCCTTAAAGAGGTCGCCCACCAGGCTTTCGGCGTCGGGGACGCCGGCCTCCGCGGCGGCGCGGGCGATTTTGGCGATAAACTGGTTGAGGATTATCTGGCGCATGATGTCGTCGCCGGCCACATTGAAGCCGTCGCGAAAATCCTGGCGCGGCGTGATCAGGCTTAAAGGCGCGACGGGATCATTGAGGGCGTAGGTGGTGATGCTGAGGTCGGTGGTGCCGCCGCCCATGTCGATGGAGGCGATGCGCAGGCTGGGGGCCTTCGCCCCGGCCTT
>JAISRV010000097.1 GCA_031273445.1 Candidatus Adiutrix sp.
ATTCCAGGCCCTTGGCCGCGTGCATGGTCAACAGGCTTATTTTGTCGGCCGTGAAGTCCAGGTGATCAATGGCGGTCAGAGGGTCTTCGCCGCTCATCTGCCAGGCCAGGCCGCGCTGATCCAGGGCTTCGGCCACGGCCCGGCCCAGCGCGCGGAGGCGGAAGATGACCGCGACCTCGTTTAAGGCCAGGCCGGGCATGAATTCCTGATCCTGGCGGCTTGAGCCCGGCTGCCCCAGATTCAGAACCCCCAGGTGGGCCATGACCCGCCCGACCACATAGGCCGCCTCGCGGCGCGGGTTGGCCAGGGCGGCCCGCGTCAGCCGCGGGCCTTTTTCCGTTCTGGCGCTCACGCGTTTCGGCCGGGCGCGTTCCGGCCGCGCCGGACCTTCCGGCCGCGCGATGACCGCTTCGCCGGCGGCGACTATATTTTTTACCGAACGGTAGTTGGTCGACAGCTCCGCCGTTTCCAGGTCGGGATAAACTTTCAGCCAGTCGAAGATGGCCGGGTCCGCCCCCCTGAAGCCGTAAATGCTCTGATCCGGGTCGCCGATGGCGGTCAGAAAGGCGCCGGAACTCTGGGGCGGCAGCAGCCGTTTGATGAAGCTGAACTGGGCCGCGCTTAAATCCTGAAATTCATCGACCAAAACGGCCTTGAAAAGCGGCGGCGAGCCGGGCGGGGGCGCGGCCTCGGCGATCAGGTCGTCGAAATCCCAGAGCCGGGCCCGCGCCAAAGTCTTGGCGTAGTAGGCCAGGGCCGGGGCGAAGGCTTCAGGCGCGCCGGGCGGGGGGATTATTTCGCCGCCCAGCGTCGCCGGGCCGTTTTTGGCCCGGGCCGCCAGGGCGGCGAAAGCCCCGGGTTTAAGGCCGGCCTTTTTGGCCGCTTTTTTCCGCAGCTCTTCCAGCGCCTGTTCCGAAGCCAGCTCCCAGTCAGGCTTGGCCCTTTTCAAAAGGTCGTAAGCCAGGGCGTGCAGGGTGGAGACGCGGGCCAGGGCGCTTTCCGGCCGAAAGGGCAGGGCCGCCCTGAAGTTGACGGCCAGACTCAAAGCCGCCTGGCGGGTGTAAGTGGTCAGGAGCATTTCTTCGGGCCCGGCCGCCTTCTCCCGCACCAGCCAGGCGGCGCGGTGAACCAGAACGCGGGTCTTGCCGCTGCCGGGCCCGGCCAGAACGGCCAGGGCGCGGCGGCGGCAGGTGACGGCGGCGATCTGGCTTTCGTCCAGCCCGTCCAGCAGCAGGTCGCCCCGCCTCAAAGCCAAAGGCGGCCGGGCGCGGGCCGGCGCCGTTTCCGGCTCGGCCGTTTCTTCATGCGCCGCGAAAAGCGAAGGCGGCTGAAGGCGGCTGGGGCGGGAGGGGCGCGGAGAAAAATCGAAAAGGCGGCCCTGGCCGGAAAGCGCCTCCCGCTCGGCCGGGCTTATGGCCGTGGCTGTGCCGTATTGCCCGTCGTAGCCGCCCTCGGTTCTGACTTCGCCGCGCCGCATTTTTTCTATGGCCAGCCGCAAAAGGGGGCCGGCCGCGGTTTCGATGTCGCTTAAGGGCGTTTCGAGCAAAAGGGGCAGCTCGCGGTCCAATTCGGACGTCAAGCGCTCGAAGCTCTCCGTCACTTTCCTGCTCTTGGGGCCGACCCCGAAAACCTGGCTCAAAAGCTCGGCCAGGGGAATAAGGTGCAGGTCCGGCAGGCGGCCGGCCAGGGGGCTTTCCCGGTCGGCCAATTCCTGCACCCGGTGCAGAACGCCGATGGTGACGGGTTTGCCGCAGACCGGGCAGAGCCCGCCGGCGGCCCGGGTCTCCTCCGGGCGCAGGGCCTGGCCGCAGGCCAGATGGCCGTCCAGATGGTATTTGCCCTCTTCGGGAAAAAACTCGACCGTGCCCGCCAAAGACGGCCCGCCCTTCAAAGCCGCCGCCAGGTTGTCCCAGCTCATCGCGCCGGCGAGCAGGGTAGCTTCCCGGCCCAGCTTGTCGGGACTGTGGGCGTCGGAGGAGGAAACCAGGGCGTAACGGTCCAGCGAGGAAACCAGGCGGTTCATGGCCGGGTCGCTGGACAGCCCTGTTTCCAGGGCGGTGATGTGGCCGCTTAGGTCGCCGAAACATTCCTCCAGTCGGTCAAAGCCGCTTCTGGCCCCGAAGAGGGAAAACCAGGGGGTCCAGATGTGGGCGGGGATGACGATCATCTCAGCGGAAACGCTCAGGGCTATTTCCAGGATATTTCTGGCCGACAGGCCCAGGATGGGGCGCCCGTCGGCTTCGACGTTGCCCAGGGCCCCCAGAACTTTCGAAAATTTCCTGGCTTCCTCCAGCGACGGGGCCGCGACGACCAGGTGTATTTTGCGGGTGCGCCCGTCCTGTTTATAAATGGCGCTGACTTCGCCTGTGGGCACGAACCTGACGCCGTCGGGTTTTTCTTTCAGGCTGTAGAAACCGTCGGCCCGCCTCTGGAGGGCCGTTTCCAGCTCGTCCAGCCAGGCCGGGTGGGTCATGTCGCCGGTTCCGATTAGGGACAGGCCCTTCAGCCCGGCCCAAAAATCCAGATTGCGGGGGGTCAGGGCCGGGGAAGTGGCCCTGGAAAAGCGTGAATGTATATGTAAATCAATGAAATGCGTCATTAATAATTTGGGTTGGAGCCTTGTCGGGGCTGGGTCGTAGCCGGGCAAAAAATGCGATTTTTGCCCGGCGAGGGGCCTTTCAGCCGCCTCAAACGGTCGCTGCGCTCCGTCGCCCCTCTTCGGGGGCGACCTGCTTTTTAAAAATAGTCGGCTACAGTCGAGAACTGCCGGCTGTCTGCCCCTGATATGGCGGGGCCTAACTAACTGAACTAATGAGCGATGAAACAAAAACGCCTACAGTCGAGAAACGCCGGCTTGTCTGCCCCTGATATGGCGGG